>NZ_JAYGHE010000009.1:72885-164942 GCF_034931145.1 Nostoc sp. UHCC 0252
AACACCAACACCCACGCCAACACCAACACCAACGCCAACGCCAACGCCAACACCAACACCAACACCCACGCCAACACCAACACCAACGCCAACGCCAACGCCAACGCCAACGCCAACGCCAACACCCACACCAGCTCCCACTCCCACACCAACTCCCACTATTGAATTAACCGATATTAGTAATCATTGGGCAGGTGGGTTTATTCGGGAATTAGTCAAATTGGGCATAGTTAATGGTTTTCCCGATCGCACATTTAAACCCGATGCTACAATGACACGGGCGCAATACGCCGCATTGCTGGTAAAAGCTTTCAATCCACCACCAAATCGTCCTGTCATTAAATTCAAAGATGTACCGGCAGACTTTTGGGCAGCTAAGGTAATTCAACAGGCATATCAAGGTTTATTTCTCTCTGGTTTTCCTGATAGTACTTTCGGCCCCAACAAAAATATTCAGCGAGTGCAAGTGATTGTCTCCCTAGTGAATGGGTTGGGATTATCTGCTGATGGTACAGGATCTATCAAAGTTTTTGATGACCAAGCAAAGATTCCTGATTATGCTAAAGATGAGGTACTAAAAGCTGTTGACAAGGGGATTATTGTCAATCACCCAAACCTCAAACAACTCAATCCTACCCGCGATGCTACACGCGCTGAGGTAACGGTAATGGTATACCAAGCTTTACTAGATGCTGGCCGTGTAGCGGCGATTAACTCGCCTTATATTGTGGCTTAATATCAAGTTCGGCAAATCCCTTACGATATGTCATTGCGAATGCAACGAAGCGGAATGTTCGCGCAGCGTCTCCAAGAGTTGCAATCGCAAAGGTTTGGGATTGCCACGCTTTGCTAGCAATGACAAAAGTATTAGAGTTTGTTTAAAAAGTCTAATTTATTACTCACCGGGCGACTGGAAGTCGCGGCTACACAGTCAAAACCCACCTTCGTGGGTTAAAACCATTGAATATTAAACGAACCGCCAAGTACGCCAAGAGCGCCAAGAATAGAGAGTTACTCATTTAGTGCGGCCTACATTAAATTGGTATAAAACGATCGCATATTAAATATAAAAGCGATCGCTCTTTAGTTTAAAGAAGCGATCGCTAATTTGTAAATTCTCAAATAAAGTTTAAGCAGCAACAGGTTCCAACAATTTGATGTCAGAGAAGACAAATTCTTGAGTAGATACTTGTCCTGCTGTCTCGGTGCGAATTTCCCGACGATTTAGAATGAAATAGTCACCAACTTTTTCATATTCATCAGTAAACTCGCTTCTACCGCCCTTTTGTTCCCCAGTTTTGGGGTCATGATATACAGAGTCATAGCGGTGGGATAGGTAGCCTTCTCCCGTGTCGTGGCTGCTGAAAGTATCAATTGTCACGAAAGTACCGTGAATTAGACGGTGAACATGGCAGACTTCATTATTGCGGACTTTGTATTTATCGCCCTCAGCCTTACCACCAATTAAAAGCTCAACCGCACCAGTTTCGTCAGTTTTACCATAGCTAAAAGTATTGGCGCTGTGAGTGTCTTCAAAGCTGCGGCGGACGCGGTGAATTGCTATCTCCCAGGCTTGGCCATGAATTGCTTTCTGGGCTGGCTCATCATCTACATCTAAAACTTCGGCTTTGAGATTGGCATTGATGATTACTTTGCCTGTAAAAACTTTATCGTCATGCTTAAAGGTAATATTTGCAGTATAGCCGGGAAAATTCTTGTCCCAAGTATAGCGGTTCTCATAAGCAGCCCGGAAAAGTTCCTGAGCAGAGAGTTGTGTAACTGTCATGTGCTTCTCCTAGTCGCTACTGTTAATTAGCGTTTTAGTTTCGTTGGTATTAGCATAGAAGTAATTGTTGAGGCTTGGATAGTCCCCAACTGGGTACACTTATGGTTAATTCTCTTCACGCTGTATTTGATGCGATCGCTAATGTCCAAAATGAGCAAGAATTAAGGCTAGCTCTCACGGATAAAATTGGTGAGCATTTTGGCGTGCAAAATTGGGGCATTTATTTTCTAGATGAGCAACCAACAAGCCAAATCGATGTTCAGGGTATTCCAGCAGTCTGCTTAGAAAGCAATCCAGTGGGGCGCTATGTGGTTGAACGTCACGCTCCCGCCCATGAACAGTTATTATTATCACCAACAGACTGGAAACATTTTTGTTCGCGTTCCGACCACGAACACGTCATGACTGGGCCAATTGTTTGCAATGGTCGTCTTGTCGGAACCCTAAACTTAGCTCGTGATAAGGGAAATCCCCCTTTTAATGGCAACGATTTAGCCGATTTGAGTGCCTTATGCATTCATTTGTCAGCAAAAATGGCAACTCTGCGGACACCAAAAATATCCCATTCCCTTGTAGTAAGTCCTCTAACAGCACGTGAGTTACAAATTGCCGAGTTAGTAGCGCAGGGATTAACAAATGCGGAAATTGGGGAAAAACTTTGGATTACGCAAAATTCTGTCAAACAAGCTTTGAAGAGAATGTTTCGTAAGTTGAAGGTTTCAGCGCGTGCAGAAATGGTGGCAAAGCTGCAAGATATACAAGTTTCTTGAAGAAGAATTTAGAATTAGAGACTTCCAAAAAAATATCCTATCCCTGTGGGACACTCTGCAAACTTAGGGGTGCAAGACCTTGTGCCCCTATAAATCAATACAGTTCAGATAAGCCCAAAACCCTCATGTAGAGACGCGATTTATCGCTCATGTAGAGACAGCGATTTATCGCGTCTTAAAAGACCAATTATCGATACCAATAACCTTTAACTCAAATATGAGGCAATACGCTTGGGTTAAGAGCGCCAATTGTGCAAAATAGTGGGTTTTGAGACGCGATAAATCGCCGTCTCTACAAGTTTTTTGGTCTTATCTGAACCGTATTGCCCTATAAATATAGAAATAATTTGGGATAATTTATTTTTTGCAAGTCCCTTATATGTCGTAGGTTAAATTCGTAAATTTACCCTACGACAGATGTGGTTTTTAAACTGTTTCCTGTTTAATTTTTTCTATAAATGGCCAATTCCTAGTAATTTCAGGAATCAAACTGGATTCATATAGTTAATGCTTCAGTCTAAATGATTTTGGTTATACTCAGTTAAATTTTTAGCTATCTTTTTAACTGTCTTATCTGTCATTGCATTTTCTTAGCGATAAAGGGAAAATACGAACGTGACAGGAAGAATTCAAGAGTCAAAAGTTAGAAATCAGAATAATTAAATAACCCCAATAAAACTTGATTAATCATATATCAGTCAAAGTAGACCTGATTCTCACTTCTGACTTCTAATTAATTAGTGTTGAATTCTCACTAAAAGATATTTGTCACAATGGAATTACGTCAATATACCCTATTACTGTTCAGGAGGAAAATTAATGAGTTCAGTTAATCAAAAGTATATCAAAATTTTAACAGAAGATCAGGCTATTAAACTGTCTGGCTATCCCATTCAAACAGAAAAGTTTTCTGTTCAAAAGACCCTACGAGATGGAGGAAAAATTCGCTTTAAAATTCGTTATTCTGCGGAATTACAGGGTTTCTCTCTGCTGGAAGTTTTTCTGATGAGAGCGCAGAACGGAATACAAACTGCTGGGATGACTATCCCTAATGGTGGCTCGACGGCTGTTGTTCAAGAACAAGAGCAAGAATTTAGTATTTGGGAGCCAGGAGATTATTACTTCTTTTTTAAAACGTCTTCCAATAACGGAACATTTTTTATTGAGCATTATCAGCTTTATTGGTCAAGTATTTAATTAATTACGCTTTATAAAACTCTGAGCAAAGAAATCCTCCGCCCAGAGTTTTGAAAAGCATAGAGGCGTGAGAAAAAAGTATTTGAGAGTTTGTTTAGGCACGTTTTTGCAATGATTTATATTCCAATTCAGCAACACTAAGTTGCTTTTTAAAGTAAGCACCGTAGAGTTGGCAACGCGGTAAAATGCGATCGCCTTCATAAGCGATCAACCCCAAGCTTTCGAGCTTATGAGCATCAATGGGATTGAGAGAAGGGCTTTGCTTTGCGGTAACAACTTCAAGATACGCTTTTACCAAACTAGGATTTTCTTGCAACATTGCCCAGTGTCGCCATAAATGATAACGATAAATACCACCGTTAGCGATCGCTTCATCTATCAGTTCTTGTAAAGTAATTCCTTGACAGCAGAGATAATACAGAGCAATCCGAATTAGGGCTGGATGTCCCCCGACAAGAGACATCAGTTGTGTAACCTCATTACCAGAAGTCCAGTCTAGTCCATGCCGTTGAGCCAAATATTCGACTTGATGCTTAGTAAATTCTGGTAGACGAATCGGTAATCCAATATTAAATGGAGAACGGTTGATATCCAGAGAGACATACACTTCTGTGGAGTAAACAACCACTAGTCTTAATTTGCGTAAATTCGTATCTTGTCGTGCTTCTTCATACCAAGAACGCAACAAACCAAAGAACTCCTGAGCAATTTCAGGATATTCAAAAAAGCGGTCAACCTCATTTAAGACTAAAACCACGGGACTTTTACTCTGTTTGAGCAAATAAGATTGCAAGTATAAACTGCAACTTAATTTACAACCTATTTCCTCATCCCAGTTGTCATCTAGCTTGGGATCTATGCCTAATTCTGTTGCAATTTGCCAGCAAAAAGAACGCAGAAGCTTATTTAAGTCTGTCAAACAACTCGCATCAAGTTGCTTGCAATTCACGTTTACCGGGCGATAACCTTGCATTTGAGCAAAGGCTAACAGCCGTAGCACAAGAGAACTTTTACCCATCTCTCTTGGCGCTCTAATTCGGATTACACAGCCTGGTTGAATTATTTCTCGATAAATTAGTTCTTCAATGGGAGGACGTTCGACGTAGAAAGGGGAATCTAGAGGTACGGGGCCGTCTGGGTATGACCAAAGGTTTTCGAGTTGGCTAGATTGCTGAGTAGCAAATAAGTCTAAAGGTAAAGACGGTAATACAGCTTTAATATCTGTATTCGAATTTACTGAAGTAATTTGAGAGTTTTCAGTATTGTTAGGCTCACTCAAGATTGTGTAGTCTTCCTTGTGCAGTTCTAAGTTAAAGGCGGTAAAGCACAATTTTAGGGTTTTTTGATCCACGCCTGTATTCAACGACCACAATCGGTTTAGGGTTTTGGTCGAAACATTCATGCGATCGCCTAAATCTTCTAGAGTGAAGTGATTGCCATTGTTTTGAACCTTTTCCATCGCTAGAATTGCTGCTTGTAAGCGCTTCATCCCTGCGATCGTTAGGACAAGTCCCCGCTTCCGAATACTCTTAGATTGCTTCATATCACTAATTATCTGTGTGCTTTATTCTTTTCTGTCTTAGCTATCTCCTCATTGTTTCATGTTTTAAAACAGTTATTCGACAGTTACTTAGCTGTTATTAAATTTATAGCTTTTTAGTAAAAAGTAATACATTAATAATTGAGATCAATTAAATAAAGTAGGTATAAATAAACATAACTAACATAACTTGATTTATTGTTATTTTTCTCCCCGTAGTGAAAGCGGTTGATGCTTATACATCAAGTGTCTTTGACTATTTGTAGATAAAAAATGACAAACCTTAATAGTTCACTTTATTTATTGCCAACTTTTTAAGCTATTACTTAAAGTTATTTATTATCTGTTATTCATCTGAATTTTGTATAGAACAAAGTGGAGGCGATGTCTATGCTTACGGTTCTCAAAATTAGCAATTCTCTTTTTCATCGAATACGCAGTAAGGCGGCACAGCTAGCTGCACTACCCTATTAAAAGTATAAATTTTTAGGACTTATGCCCTGTACAAAGTAATTTTTTTAGTATAAATACGTCGTTTATATAGGAATTTGGTTTGATTTCTGAAAATATCCGTAGGATGTGTTGGCGACAGCGTAACGCATCAAAGCCTTGATAATAGTGCGTTACGAACTCCGTTATAACATACTCTAAAATACCTAATTTCGTTCAAAAATCAAATAGTAATCCTATAGCTTTTTATTAAGCTTCTTTGATGGGAAATAGATCAACGCTGTAGGGGCAATTCATGAATTGCCCCTACGATAGATGTCGTTTTTCAAATCATCTATCTTCAGTCTTGATCTATTATCCTATAAATCCCACCTCTAGAAGGGATGGGTGCGTCAATGCTAATAGAATACTGAAACGCATTTAGCGTCCAACTTGGTTAGAGATATTTTCGCCTGTCTGTGCCGCGCTATTTCCTACATCGCTAGCAGTTTTCTGAGCGCCCTCTACATACCCAGAGCCAAATTCTTTAAAGGCTTCTGCTGACTCTTCTCCAATCTTCTCAAGCCTTTTACCAAGAGAGCCTTCTGTTTCACGAGCTTCTTTATTCCACTGCCCTGTTGTTTTGGGTCTTTGAGCATCATTTTGCTCTATCTGTTCACGAACTCTTTCCTTTAAGCCTTTGTCATTTTGCCCATAAGTAACATTCGTTGTCAGTACTAGAAAGCCAACTAGGACAACAGCCACGAAACTTTTTACCTGAAGTCCTTTAAGTAAGGAACTGATCTCAGAAATCGTCCTAGAAATTAAACTTATCATGCTAATTCACTTATTTTGGAGTACAAATAAACCCTAACTATAAAAAGGTAATTCTTCTTCTAACAAAAGGCATATTTTAGTTATAAAAAAGAAATGATTTCTAAATCTTTAGGAAGAGGCGATTGATTAGATATTATAGATATTTACAATAGATTATCACCTTTCACTGAGTTATTATCTATTTTTTCACCAACTTTTTTATTAGTTTCTAATACTTTTAGCGTAGCATCTATTTCAGTATTTTTTTGCTTCAGAATCGCTTCACGTTCTAAATTGATGGTTTCGGTTGATAATTGACATAATGTTTCTAAAGATATTTTGCCTTCAGCATGTAGCACTTCTAATAAATTTGACGCTGATTCTAAAATTTGCTTTCCACTTCTTATTTGAATCCTCAACTTCTCTTTAGTGGCATCGAAGATAACGAAAATCGATATTTTCCGCCAAATTTTTTGAGTCGAAGCTACAATTTTACAGGAAGTAACAATCTTTCCCTTTTCTGGCAAATGAAGTTCTAAACCTGAATCTTGAATGCTTTTTTGGATTTGCTCAAGAGGTAGTGAAGAGATATCAGTAATTAGATGATCAATATTAATAAAATCTGCCAAATCAGGAAGATTGACAATCGTATCATTTAATGATTCAAATTGAAAGGTAATATTGTTGCCTAAAGGGTCTGTAATAGCATTAAGTTGTACAGGATATGGGGGCTGTGGTACAGACCCTTTTTCATAAAATGAGCGACCTTCAGGAGTAACTGTAATTGGTGATGTTGCTGATAGAGTTTGTAATGAACGAAGATTTGCAGTAGTAGTTTGAATAAATACAGAATCCAGTGCAAGTATAGAAGCTAATTCATCCTCTGTTGGTGGGGGCTGAAATTCAATAGCAGCGCGGATAATAAATTCTTCGAGTATGTTAAATTGTCGTGGTTCTTTGATATTGACTTCTACAGGAGTTTGACGCAAGCTATAGCGAAATTGGCGGGCTGCTAAAACTGATAAACTAGGACTTTGCGCTTCAATTTCGTTTACAACATCTTTGAGATTTTTATCAATAGGTTTATCAGAAGAAGCGAGTAACATCAGTGATATCTCCATGTTAAAAGAGGCAGGGGAGCAGGGGGCAGGGAGCAGGGAGAAAAAGGAAGAATTATTTATCCCAGCTAAGAACTCCTTGCTCCCAACAGCTGCCTCTCCGGTGAAATTTTTAGATAGGGCAATGATTTAGCAGGTGAAAAATATTTGTGGGTGAATTAAACAAATTCACGGTATCGAGATGCCTTAACAGGTGCATGTTCTAACTGACAGTAAGGGCGGCTATAACTTAGTGGTGACTCTAAAGCGTGCCCATGTAAAAACTCTGGATTGCTCATTACCTGTTCAGTTGGGCCATCGTATACGACTTTACCTTGACTGAGAACAACTGTGCGATCGCATAAATCCAAAGCTAAATCTAAATCATGGGTTGCAATCAGTTGTGTCAGAGGTAAAGTTTGTAGCAATTCAATGAATTGACGGCGGGAACGGGGATCTAACTGAGCAGAGGGTTCATCCAATACTAATACTTGTGGGTTCATAGCCAAGACTCCAGCGATCGCAATCCGCTTCTTTTCACCTCCAGATAAATTATTTGTATAGCGTTGCCCATACCATTGGGGATCAATATCAACTGCTGCCATTGCTTGCAGAATTCGTTCGATCAATTCATCACCTTGCACACCCAGATTTAACGGCCCAAAAGCAACATCTTCCCAAACTGTTGGCATGAATAGCTGATTATCTGGGTTCTGAAACACCAAACCCACAAAATTCCGAATATTTTGCAAATTTTCCGAGTTTATAGACCACTCTCCAATAGTCACTTCTCCCGCTTGCGGCATGATAATTCCATTCAGATGTAACAGCAGCGTGGATTTTCCCGAACCATTGGCTCCGATTAGCGCCACTCGTTCTGTTGCCTTGATAGACAAATTTATTTGGTCTAAAGCTTGAGTTCCATCAGGATAGGTATAGCTAAGATTTTGAATTGATATTGGATTATGGTGCATTGAGATAATGTGAAAAAAGGTTATTTCCGCCAGTAAATAGCCTGACCCAATAGTGCCAAAATTACAGTTAGACTTAAAGCCACAACGTCAGATCGTCCTCCTGGCGAGACTTTTTCCATCATTGGTGGTACTCCTTGATAGCCTCGTGAGAGCATCGCTTGATAAACGAGATTTCCGCGATCGTAAGTACGGATAAACAGCGCTCCAATCATGTTGCCAACAATTAGCCGGATAGAGCGATTGCTGTTCATCAGATTTCGAGACTCCGCCGCCCGACGCATAGCGTTAAACTCGCCGATCAACACGCTGATATAGCGATACATAGATGCCAGAATTGCTACTAATAGTGGTGGAGTTCTTAATTCCAGCAGGGCATGAAGCAGGGCTGTTACCGAAGTTGTTAAAGTCAGTAAGTTTAGTATTAGCAGCGATAGCAATGCTTTAAGCGTGACGCTACCCAAGACAGTTAGCCCCACTGTCGTAATCTGCAATGATCCCCAAGACCATAACACCTCGCCACCACCCCGAAATAAAGTACCCAGGAGAACGACACTAATAAACGTTAGCTCAACTGCTAACCGTTTCACTAGTACTGATAGGGTGACTTTACTAAGCAAGACTAGACTGATTAAAGCTAATCCATAAATAGCCCAAGTCCACCAATGCCCATTTGGTGTTAGAGCATTGGCAAACACAAACAATAAGGTACAAAGTATCCGAGTACGGGGAGCGAGTTTGTGCCAAAGAGTAGCTTGTTTGCTATCGATATCCAGCACAAACGCCCCAACGTGCAGCAGCATGATGTTCAGTTCCTATCTGTATTTAATTACTAATTACGAATTGTTAATCTGGCGCATCTGAGTCTGAATCAGCATTATTCTGTGTAGAAGGTGAACTAGAACCACGAACAACTAGTTTGCCAATACCCCAGGCTAAACCAAAAGTTGCTAGTGTTCCGACTAACCCAGCTAATGGAGTAGCGATCGCTTCTGGTACTCCTCTAAGGGCATACTCATCAAAAATCCCATAAAAGGGTAATTTGTGAGCGGGTTTATCTTCGAGTGCTTTGTTGTCAAACTTCAAGTCTTCTGAGACTCTATCTAGCCCATCTGGGTTTTGACTTGCTAGTGGCGAAAGGAAAATTGCAATCAACAGGGCAATACCTAAGCCAGCGATAACAAAAGCTTGGTTGCGCGATCGCGAAAGGTTGCTACTCATAAGTATTAAATCCTGATTCAACACACACCTTTTAATAACGAGAGACGGGACGAGACACAGGTGATTTTATCTTACGAGGTGGATCGTAAAATAAATCAGGTCGAGTCCGCCAAATAAAGCTGAGTGCTACGACGGTGATCAGCGCTTCGCCAATGCCAATTACAATATGCCAAGAAGCCATCGCTGTCAAACCTACCATCAGAGGAACTGTTCCAGACACAGCTAGTTGTAAGGCACACACAACTGAAGCTACCATTACACTTGTCCAAGCAGCGATCGCCGCACCAATTGTCATACCCCGCAAGGTATCGCGCCCAGTAGCAAATCTGACTGTGCGATAGAGATAGTAACCACCAAAAGTCCCAATTAATCCCATATTAAAGATGTTGGCTCCTAAAACGGTCAGTCCACCATCTTGAAACAGAACAGCTTGCACGATGAACACTGCAACCATAACTAGCGAGCCAGCCCAGGGGCCTAATAAAGCTCCAGCTAGTGTTCCGCCTAAAAGGTGTCCAGAAGTGCCTCCTGGAATCGGGAAATTGATCATTTGCGCTGCGAAGATAAATGCTGCACAAACTCCCATTAAAGGTACAGCCCGTTCTTGGTATTCTGCCTGCGATCGCTTAGTCGCTACTGTAATTAGACTTAGGGCAATTATCCAGGTGATCAGGATAACGGGTAAGTTCAAAAAGCCATCTGGAATGTGTAGAGCTAGCGGCTGTATTACCCAGTACAGCCAGCCGAAGGACGAAGTACCCATAAATGGTATTGTTTCCATATTCTCAGAAGTGTCCTTTGCAGCCAGATTGTATTTAAACGTTTAGTTGTCTAGTAGACCACGTATTCTCTAAAAACTTCAATCCAGTGGGGGGGCATATTAAACCAATTCGCAATGGGCTTCGCCCCGCTACGCTAACGCAATTTCCGATTTGCAATTACGTTTTGTGACGGGGATTTGAATTAGGCATCAAAACGTGTTGCCCCTATTAGGCAGGGACTTAAACCCCCAAATTTTGTTAAATACAATCAATTTAGGTTGATAGGATTATTTTGTTCGCGGTCTTGATGCTTGAGCAATAGTGATATAGTTACTCCAATCGGTTCTGATGGGGAGCAGCCATTGGACGCAAGGGGGAAAGTCCGGTGTGAATCCGGCGCTGTCCCGCAACTGTGAGCCAAAATTAGGTGAGTCAGGATGCCCGCCGATGGGAACCAATTCGTTAACATAAATCTGCGAGGTACAGGTTATGAAAAGAAAAAAACAGGCGTTAGTTAGTCTAACCCTGATGGGAGTTATTAGTTTTTACTTGGTAGTTGGTTTCCCCAAACCCGCTTATGCTATGCACATTATGGAAGGTTTTTTACCAGTGCAGTGGGCGGTTTTTTGGTGGATTGTGGCATTACCATTTTTTTTATTAGGATTGCGTAGTCTGACTCGCATTACCCAAGCTAACCCGGAACTAAAACTACTACTGGGATTGGCTGGTGCTTTCACTTTTGTACTGTCAGCGTTGAAGATTCCTTCTGTCACAGGTAGCTGTTCTCATCCTACAGGGACGGGGTTAGGTGCGGTGCTGTTTGGCCCTCTCACCATGACGGTTTTAGGTAGCTTGGTATTGTTATTTCAAGCTTTGTTATTGGCGCATGGCGGCTTGACGACGCTGGGCGCAAATGCTTTTTCGATGGCGATCGCTGGCCCATTTGCAGCTTACTGGATATATAATCTGACAATTAAGCTGAGTGGTAAACAAAAAATCGCCATATTTTTAGCAACTGCGATCGCAGATTTACTAACCTACGTTATAACTTCTATTCAACTCGCCCTAGCTTTCCCTGCCCCCGTTGGTGGATTTATCGCTTCATTTACCAAGTTCGCCGGAATTTTTGCTATAACTCAAGTTCCCTTAGCAATTAGTGAAGGATTACTAACTGTGTTGGTATGGAACTGGCTGCAATCTTATAATCCTCAAGAATTGGAACTGTTGCAATTAATCAAGCGAGGAAATGGTAATGAGTCAATCTAAAAAAGGGTTGAGTAACTGGCTGTTGGTAGTAGCTGTATTAGCTTTAGCAGTTGCACCATTGATATTTGTGCGGAGTGGGGAATTTGGCGGTTCTGATGATCAAGCCAAAAAAGCAATTACTGAAATACAACCCGGATATCAACCCTGGTTTAAATCACTATTTGAACCTCCTAGTAGTGAGGTAGCAAGCTTGTTATTTGCTTCGCAAGCAGCTTTGGGTGCTGGAGTTGTCGGTTATGCAATTGGGTTGTATAAAGGACGTTCCCAACAACAAAAGCGTGAAGAATGAGCTTGCAATTAGACACTTTAGCTTATACTAATCGACTCCGAAGATTGCCACCAGAACATAAAATAATTTTTGCATTCACTACTCTTGCAATTTCCCTTACTACCCATCCGCTAGTACAAATTTTAATAGCGATTTGGATGGGTATTTGGATAGTTATTTATGCAAGAATCCCGGCTGGTGTTTATTTTCGGTTGTTAATGTTCACCATAATTTTTTGTTTGACAAGCTTACCAGCTTTGATGGTGAATGGAGTTGCTATACCTGATTTGCCCAAGGTGCAATTAGACTCGTGGTATGGATTCGCTTTCGGACACTTTTATATTTATATCAGTCATAGTGGCAGTATCCAAGCATTGGGAATTTTAACTAGAGCATTAGCCTCTGTTTCTTGCTTATATTTTCTCATGTTAACAGTGCCTTTCCCAGAGATATTACAAACTCTGCGTTACTTACGATTTCCTGTGCTTCTGAGCGATTTGTTATTACTAATGTATCGGTTTATTTTCATCCTGCTAAATACAGCTAGTGAATTGTTGACTGCCCAAAATGCTCGTGGTGGCTACCGTACTTGGCATAGTGGAATGAAAAGTTTAGCACTACTAATCGGACAACTATTACAGCGAACCTTACAACGTTATAGTCAGTTCTCTCTCGGATTGGAAGCACGCGGTTTTGTCAGTGAATTTCGAGTTTGGCATCCCCGCCGTTATCATCCTCAAAAGCGGTATATCATTGAAGCTATTTTCGGCTGTGTAGTATTAATAGGATTGGATTTTTGGCGGAATGCAGGAATATTTACTCGAATTTGAGCAGGTTTATTACACCTATCCAGTAGCACAGCAATCAGCTTTGAATGGTCTAACACTTAAGATTCCATCTGGCAAAAGGTGTGCATTAATTGGTCAAAATGGTTGTGGTAAAACTACACTATTTTTATTAGCTAATGGTCTATATAAACCTAATTCTGGTCTTGTGCGTTGGCGTGGTGAACCGTTAAGTTATAGTCGAAATTATCTGAGTAGTTTACGGCAGAAGGTTGGGTTAGTATTTCAAGATCCAGAACAACAATTAGTAGCTTCTACTGTTGAAGAAGATATATCTTACGGTTTGTGTAATTTGGGCTTACCAGAATCAGAAATTAAAAACCGAGTAGAGCAAGCATTAGTTGAATTTGGGCTGACTGCTTTAGCCGAAAGACCTGTACATCATCTAAGTTTAGGACAAAAGAAGCGAGTTTCTATAGCAGATGTGATGGTATTGCGGCCAGAACTTTTGGTGCTGGATGAGCCAACGGCTTATTTAGATATCAAACATACTCGAAACTTGATAGCAACGATGAAAAAAATTCATGAAGATGGGACTACTTTAGTGATGGCAACCCATGATTTGGATTTAGTTTATCGGTGGGCAGATTGGGTTTTTGTGATGGATAAAGGGCGACTGATGCTAGAAGGGGAACCACAAGATGTATTTAGTCAACGGGCACTTTTATCGGAGTTAGAGTTAGGTGTACCATTTATATATGAGATGTTATTTGATGGGCTATCTGCTGAGGAAGAAGTAGTTATAGAACGAGTGCGACGGCGAATATTAGAGCAATTTCGGAATGTCCCGTGAGCATTAACGATGATGAAATTCGACCTCTTTCTCCAGAATTTTAATATCATAACTACCAAAGAAATCGTGTCCCAGTAAGCCGATGCTGGCTTTAGGTGCGATCGCAACCTGAAGATTATTAGCTGTAACTCCACCTACTGCAACAGATTTTACCTTACCTGTTGGGAATTGTACCTCGCTACCATCGGCAATTTGAGCTTGCATTGTACCTGTAGCTTGGAGTTTAAGTGTATTCGCCATATCTTGGGTGATAATAGTTCCACTCGCACCTGTATCTACAATCATTTCAAAGGTTTTCTTGTCATTGAAAGTAACATCAATTACAGGAGTTCCACCAAAGCGGCGTTTGATTGAAACTCGAAAAACTTTGTTGTCTGAAGGTGCGGCTATATTGGTATTGGGACAAAGCCTTTCTAATCCAATGGTTTTACCGGAGGAAGTTATCATATAACATGCTCCGGGATCGTTAGCTGTTGCTTGATTAGAGAATGCTAAAAATATCAGTGTTGGTATTAGTGCGTAGATGTAGCCCGTCGTATATTTTGCATTTAAAGTCATGGTTTTAATCCCATGCTTAAAAATTTTATTCATATTATCTTATTTTCCAAGTTTTTCAATATTTATTAATGCCTAAATTGTTGATAGCAACTAGTTATTATCCTTGCAATACGTGTAGTTTTCAGGTTCTTTTTTGATATTTTTTACAATATATGATTAATTTAAGGCTTAACTTTTTGCCAAGGTAATTTTTTTAACTAACTGCAAATAACGCAAAGTAGGAGAAGGAATAAATGCTTAATTTAACTGGATTGGCTCAATATATATTAGCTATAATTACTGATTTAAAAATTAAAGATTAGGTAAAGACATGATAAAACTACTGAGGGTTGATTGAGTAAGTAAATATTAATTAGCTAACTCAAGGTTTGTTGCTGTATGTACAGCAGTTGCGATCGCATTTTTCACGGCAATATCTCTCTGTTCTAAGATGATATTTTCGCTTACAGTACGCCCAGCGACTACACCGCAGATAGCTGCTGCGGCAAAATTATACACACCTGCCATTTTAAATAGCGTGCCGCATTCCATCTCATAATTTAAGATATTCAAGCGCCGATATTCTTCTGTAATGCCATGCAGCGATCGCATTAAATTTGGATTTGCGGAATCAGTGCGTTCTTGTCCTTCGTAAAAAGTATCAACTGATGCCGTGATTCCTATGTAATGTTCAATCTTTAATTCTCGCGCAGCTTTAACCAAAGCTACTGTCAGAAAAGGATCGGCTGCGGCTGGATATTCCACAGGTGCGATTTCAGAAGCTGCACCTTGGCGACATAATGCTGCACTGCTAATAACAACACTACCAACTGGTATATAAGGTTGAATCGATCCGCAAGTTCCAATGCGAATAATTTGCCGGATTCCTACTTGTACTAATTCATTTACCACAATACTTAATGAAGGCGCACCCATACCGCTAGTAGCTGATAAGATGCTGCGGCCATTTGGTAAATATCCCACGTAGCTATTGAGGCCGCGATTTTCTGACAATATGCGGACATCTTGGAAATAAGTTTGGGCAATTAGGCGCGATCGCTCTGGATCGCCAGATAATAGGGCAATACTGGGAGGTGATGAACCTAAATCATCTTGTCCAAAGCCAATATGATAAAAGCGTTTATTTGGCATAAAGTGACAATTTATCTCAAATTATATGCTTTTTCTAACTATTCCCAGCTAAATCCCGATCGCTAATAGGCTTTACGCAAAAAGACAGTGAAAGCCTTGATATGCCGTAGAGTATTGCCCCAGGGTTAGCGCGTTTACTATATGTTCTCTGTGTAGTTATCGCTAGAAACAGATTTAAAGCGGGAATAATAAAGTGTCTATATCTACTAAATAGTTAGAAATACAATGCAACCCCAAAGTACTGCTGTGATCTTGATTGGTTATCAAAATGACTACTTTGCAGCCGATGGTATTCTATATAATGTCATTGAGGAATCCTCAACGGCCACCAAAGTATTAGAAAACACCGTCGAGCTTGTACAGTGTTTGCTGCAAACTCCAGTGTTGATGATTGCCACACCGATTTTTTTTACGCCAAACTACCAGGAATTGGTTGAACCTGTTGGCATTCTTAAAACTATCAAGGAAGTTGGGGCTTTTCAAGCTGGTACGAAGGGATCGCAGATGATTGATGAGTTGCTACCCTTTAGCAGCAGAATTCTCGAAGTTCCCGGAAAACGAGGATTTAATGCTTTCATCAATACTAACTTAGACATGATTCTCCATGAAAAAGAGATTACTCATGTAGTTCTAGCTGGTGCAGTCACTTCGGTTTGTATTGATTCTACAGGCCGTTCTGCCCATGAGAAAGGCTATCAGGTTGTTGTTTTGTCTGATTGCACTTCTGCTCGCACGGTGTTTGAGCAAGAATTCTACCACACTCATGTCTTCCCCTTATACGCCGATACAATTAACCATACCGAGCTACTTCAGCGTTTGAGAGTACAGTAGAATGTCAGATTTGAACAATGAATTGCATACACAGATTCAGTACAGTTTGATTGAAAAATTGTCTGAATCCGAGCGGCGTTACCGGGAATTGGTGAATAGTCTGCGCGAAATTGTGTTTAAATGCGATCGCTTCGGTAATCTCAATTTCCTCAACCGAGCCTGGACAAATACCCTTGGTTATGGGATAACAGATGTCCTCGGTAGTGCTTTAGGCAATTTCATTGACTTAGATGATCGGCACTTGTGGTCAGAAACTCTAGAAAAGCTACAAACCGGAGTAGAGGTTTGTCAAGTACTCCGCTTTTACCATCAAACTGGTGTCATTGTTTGGTTAGAAATGTCTGCTCAACCTCAAAGTGAAACAGAATTCTCTGGCTCACTGATCAATATTAACGATCGCAAACATGCAGAAGCATTATTGAAGCAAACGAATGAGCAACTGGAAGCTAGAGTAGAACAACGAAATATTGAGCTAATTCAAGCTAATCACGACCTCAAAGTTACCCTTGACAAACTCAAATATACTCAGGCTCAACTGGTGCAAACTGAAAAAATGTCGAGTTTGCGGCAATTAGTTGCAGGGATTGCTCACGAAATTAATAATCCAGTTAACTTTATTTACGCTAATCTCAACTATGCATCTGAGTATACAGAAGTCTTATTAAAAATCTTGCAACTCTACCAGCAAACCTATCCAGTTCCCTCGCTACAAATTCAAGAAGCAATAGTAAACTGGGATTTGGACTTTATTCAAAAAGATTTAGGTAAGCTGCTGGAGTCGATGCAAGTTGGTAGCGATCGCATTAGAGAAATTGTGCTGTTACTGCGAAATTTTTCTCGGTTGGATGAAGCAGATATCAAAAATGCTGATATTCACGCAGGTATCAATCACACAATCACATTGCTGAGTCACCGCTTCCAAAGTGAGTCGGGAAATGTGGTAATTCAAATAATTAAAAACTATGGTGTAATCCCTTATGTAAAGTGCTATCCTGCACAACTGAATCAAGTATTTATGAATATTTTAAATAACGCTATCTATGCTTTAAACGAGGCGATCGCTAATCTATCAATTAGTCAATATCCTCAATGTCAAACGTTTGTTCCTACTATTTGGATTAGTACTGAGATCGTTGATGAAACTTGGCTCAACATTCGCATTAAAAACAACGGTCTGGGTATTCAAGAATCAGTAATTTCCAAAATATTTGATCCGTTTTTTACAACAAAACCTGTTGGTAAAGGAACTGGGCTTGGCTTGTTTATTAGTTATCAGATTGTAGTAGAAATGCACCAAGGCAAGTTAACTTGTACCTCGAAAAAAAGCCAAGAAACAGAATTTTGTATCCAAATTCCTATTTAATAGAACTATTAATTTCAAAAGGTTGACTAATACCGATTTACCCTATTGAGGTGAATCTTGCAGGCGCAACACCCGAGCAAATTTTAGATTTTGAATTTTGGATTTTAGATTTATTTTTTCTGAATTTGCTGAAATTGATGTTGTAGTATAAAATGTAGTTAAAAATAATACTTTAACTATGACCCAGTATAGTTTTAAACAGTCGTTCTCTGATGAACCTAGCATCAGCGATAAGCTTTTTGACTTGATGGAAGTCACCTTTCCCGGACTCACAAGTTTAGCAGAATGTGCAAGAAAACTAGGTGCATCCTGGGAAACAGCTTCAACTCCATTTATTCGCTTTCATGATGATATAGCTATTACCCATGTAGGAGTGTTAGAAATTCCTATGCAAATCATGGGACAAAAGCTCACTGTGGGAGGAGTTCATGGAGTAGCTACCCGTGCAGAATTTCGCCGGAGAGGGTATTATCGGGAAGTGATGGAGGAAGTGCTAGGGTATTGCGATCGCGATCGCATTTACGAAACCTTAGTACTAACAACACCACAACCAGAGTTTTACTTGCCTTTTGGCTTTCGTGTTATCGAAGAATATATCTTCAAAATTAAGTGTAATTCTACAGGTAGCACTGATAGCTTTAGAACACTGGATTTTACAGATACCAAAGATTACACATTGCTACACAGACTTTTAGAAACACGCGCCCCTGTCTCTAATATAGTTGGCGTAGTCAAAGAAAAAGCTGTGTTTTGCGTCAATGAAGGAAGTCGTACTTTATACTACGCAGAAGATTTAGATTTAATCGCCTGTCTGGAGATAGAAGATACCCGACTTCATCTTTTTGATTTAGTGACAACGCAGATATGCTCTTTGAAGAATATTCTTGCTAAGATATCTCAACCCATTGAAGAAGTGGTGATTTACTTTAGTCCAGAACTTCTAGATGTCAAAGATGTGGAATCATTTCCCCATGCGTTTGATGAAACTGTGCTGATGGTTCGTGGTAAATTTGCAGCAGAAGGTGAAAAATTTATGCTGCCTCGTTCTGCAAGATGTTGAGTGACTCAAAAACAATTGAATCATAATAGAACTGAGAGTTTCATCATCACTACTGCTTTATGATGTATCAAACTGACCCGCCGCGATCGCCAAAAGATGTATTGCCGACCATGTACGATCTTCCCAGTGAAGATCCAGAGGAGCCTGGTTTGCCCGATCAGTTTCACTTATTGCAACCTCGTTTGTTAGACGAAACCTTTCGTCCACCAAATTATCCAAGCGACGAGATATTCGTTGCTAGCGATCTGAATCTTTATTATGACCCGCGTTATCCACTGTGGCATAAGCGACCAGATTGGTTTGCCGTTTTAGGTGTTTCCCGTCTATACGAACAGCGAGATTTACGCTTAAGTTATGTCGTTTGGCAAGAGGGAGTTAACCCTTTTATTGTGGTTGAATTGCTGTCTCCAGGTACTGAAAAGGAAGACTTAGGGCAGACATTGCGCGATATCAAGCAACCGCCAGGAAAATGGGAAGTGTATGAACGAATTTTACGTGTTCCTTATTATGTAGTATTTGATCGGTACAAATATGAGTTTAGGGTATTTAAATTAGACGGAGGTCGTTATGGTGAGATAGCACTCTCAGAGTCACGCTTCTGGATACCAGAACTAGAATTAGGCTTGGGTGTCTGGCAGGGACAGTATCAAAATGTAGAACAGCCGTGGTTGCGCTGGTATGATTGGACAGGCTGCTGGGTATTGACTTCTACAGAACAAGAAAGCCAACGGGCTGAACAGGAAAGGCAACGGGCTGAACAAGAAAGACAACGGGCTGAACGGTTGATTGCACAATTGCGATCGCTCGGCGTTGAACCCGATGTAGATATTTAATTCCTCATAAGTTTGCTTTTTTGTGAATAGTCTGTATAGCCTTGAATATTCTCTGGTTCAAATTGACGCAGTACGCGCGTAGCTTCGCGTGTTAAATCCTCATTCCCAGTAACTACAATTAAGTATTTACCAGCATTTAGACGGTTACGATAGGGTAAAGCGTCACTACTGCCAGCTGTTATGCCAGTTCCTTGACCGATTAAAGTAGCCCCCAAAGCACCGCCTATAGCTCCTAAGATGCCAGCAAGAAATTCATTACCAAATCTAGCAAACTGGGGAAATAGTTCAACTTCTGTGAAATGGTTGAAGGCATAACCTGCAACAAATCCAAAGATTACAAGCCCTCCAAAGAGCCGATTTGATTGTTTGCGGGCTTGCTTGTCGGGATCAATCATCCCAAATTCATCAGCACTTAAATAACCATCGCCCAAAATACTAACTTGTGAAGTTGGTAAGCCTGCTTTTTCCAGAGCAGAGTAAGCCGCTTCTACTTGTGTTCGATCTGGTAAAACTGCAACAAGGTAATTCATAAGACCAAACTTCCTTCTTAACAAAGATTTTTTTGTGCAGCATCAATAAAACTGTTGAATGCAATTTGAGCTATTCTGATTTTTTATGCCAGTGCCCATCGCTGCCTTTTTCATAATCGCGCTTTACCGCGCTCCAAGCAACTCGAAAAGCACTTTCTTCTTCTCCATATTCTTCTTGAGCATTATTAAATGCAGCCCGAAAAATTTCTTGAGCGTGCTTGGGTAAGTTATCTTTGACTGAATCGGGTAAGTCTGCAATCTCTTTATAAGGCATAAATTTTGCTTCCCTTTAGATCATCTGTCGCACCTGATCTGAGAGGATTGTTAGGGCAATCTTCTCGCGGTTAGGTTCGCCTTTGGCAAGTGATTCGGCAAATTTGGTCGCTTGTTCTAGGGTGATTTTCGGAGGTAAAGGTGGTTCCAAGGGATCAACGATCGCTTCTACAATTACTGGCCCTGGTGTTGCAAGTGCCCGATCCAAAATTTCACCGCATTCTGCTGGATCATCAATTGTCATCCCCACGGCACCACAAGCTTGGGCAAAGGCGGCAAAGTTGATTGATTCCAATTCACAGGCATACTCTGGGTTGCCTAGAAAAACCATTTGTTCCCACTTAATCTGCCCCAATGTGCCATTTTTGATAATTACTATCTTGATGGGCAAGCGATATTTCACGCAGGTAACAAACTCTGCCATCAGCATCGAAAAACCGCCATCACCGATGAAGGCAACACACTGACGATCGGGGTAGGCAATCTGAGATGCGATCGCATAAGGTAATGCACAGGCCATTGATGCTAGTGTTCCCGATACCGAGTGCATTTGTCCGCGTTTAGCTGGAATTTGCTGCGCCCACCAACCTGTCACCGTACCCGAATCAACAGAGAGAATCGCGTTATCAGATAGCCGTTTACCCAACTCCCAAGCTACCACCTGCGGCTTCATCGGCTGATTGTTTCTAGTACCGCGCTGTTCCATTAATTGCCACCATTCCCGCGTGCTGGATTGCGCTTGTTTAAGGAAACTGCGATCGCTATTAGCTTGTAATAGTGGTAGTAGTTCTTGCAAAGTGCGGCGACTATCTCCAACTAACCCAACTTCAACAGGGTAGCGCATACCAATTCGAGATGAATCGATGTCAATTTGTACACCCCTTGCTTGACCAGGTTTCGGTAGAAACTCCATATATGGGAAACAAGTTCCAATCATCAGCAGAGTGTCGCAGTTTTCCATCGCTTCTTGGGATGGCTTTGTGCCAATTAAACCAATTGTGCCCGTAGTGTAAGGGCTATCATCTGGAACGGATGCTTTACCCAGTAATGCTTTAACAATTGGCGCTCCCAGTTTTTCGGCAACTTGTTCTAGTTCATCAGTCGCCTTTAATGCTCCCCGCCCTGCTAAAATTACTACTTTCTTACCAGCATTTAGAATCTCTGCTGCATGTTGCAATTCATCCTCAGCAGGTACACGCACGCCACGAGTAAAAACATTAGAAGTGTGATGAGGGACATTCCGCATCGAACCCTTTCTTTCAGCATTTTGGGGCTGAAAATCTAAAGGGAAATTGATGTGTGCAACACCCCGATGGCTCAACGCTGTACGGCAAGCCAAATCTGCAAGACTTTCAACGTGTGTAGGCCCCATAACGCGGGCGTTGTAAACCGCCACGTCCATAAAAACCTTATCCAGGTCAACATCTTGCTGAGAGTGGGTATTAATCAGGTCGTGGTAATGGTGTCCAGTTATTGCTAAAACTGGTTGACCATCCAGTTTAGCATCATACAAACCATTGAGTAGATGCAATCCACCAGGGCCAGATGTGGCAAGACAAACCCCCAACTTACCTGTATATTTGGCATAGGCACAAGCCATAAATGCCGCCGCTTCTTCATGCCGCACCTGGATAAAACGAATTTTATCTTGACGCAGACGTAAAGCTTCCATAATCCCATTTATGCCATCCCCAGGCAGTCCAAAGATGGTGTCAACACCCCAGTCATAGATAGTATCAATAAGAACATCAGCCGCAGTTGTAGCCATAATAAGTTTCTCCTTATATGGGTATTAGGTACAGGGGATTGGGGATTGGGTACTAAATATTCAATACTGACAGGACTTACGCACAATAATGGAAAAACGAACCGCGAAGGCGCAAAGGACACGAAGGAATGAGAGTTTCAGAGAGTTATTGCGTAAGTCCTAACTGATAACAAGAATTCGGTACTTAGTCTCTAGTCCCTAGTCCCCAGTCCCTAGCCTCATGTCTGCACTTGGCTTTGAGGTGGAAAGCCATGTTGGATTCTGCCTTCATCAGCATCAAACTGTTTGGAAGTTTTGAACAGTTCAAAACGCCCATCGGCAGCATATTGGGCACAACGATCGCGCAATGCTTGCATTTCTTTTGCCTGCATCGGTTGAAAACCACGGGCGATCGCTAAATTTTGCCGCAGTACTTGGAGTGAATCAATACCACTGACAAGTGTAGCGATGGGTAAACTCATCACATAGCGGATCGCTTCTTGAGGAGTAACCACACCTTTTTTCACTGCATCAGCATTTCCACTGAGACTTTTCATCCCAATTACGGCAATTCCCCGTTTATTCAGTTCTGGTAGTACTTGCCGTTCAAAGCTTCTAAAACTAGCATCAAAACAATTAAGCGGCATTTGCACTGTATCAAATGGGTAATTGTAAGAGAGCATTTTTAGATGAATAGAGGGGTCTTTATGACCCGTAAAACCAACGAATCTGACCTTACCTTCTTTTTTGGCCTGATCCAGAGCTTCAATTGCTCCGTTGGTACGAAAGATCATTTCTGGATCGTTGTCGTAAACAACTTCGTGGATTTGCCACAAGTCGAGGTGATCGGTTTTGAGACGACGCAAAGATTCTTCAAGTTGCTGCATGGCCAATTTGCGATCGCGTCCGTGGGTGCAAACCTTCGTCATCAAAAAAACCTTGTCTCGTCGCCCTTGCAACGCCTCTCCCATCCACTCTTCACTACGATGCTTGTTATACTCCCAAGCGTTATCCATGAAGGTGATACCATTATCAATAGCTTCGTGAGCAATGCGAATTGCCTCTTCTTTGCTCTTTGCTTGCCCTAAAGTTGCACCTCCAAGTGCGATCGCAGACACTTTTACTCCAGTTTTTCCCAATGTACGAAGAGGAATTTCACCAGTATTTGTGCTGTTAGTTGGAGTTGCAGATAATGCTGGAACCTCTACCGCTTCCACCTGAGAATTAGCATTGAGGATGTGGTCAGCAAAAATGGCCCCTGCGCCAGCACCGATAAAGCCCATTCCTTTTAAAAAATTTCGCCGCTTTATTTCTAAAGGTAGATGCTTTTGGGCAGATTCATTGTTGTTCGTACCTGTCATGGATTTTTTGTAATTAAAAAATACTTGTTTTTTACAATTCCATCCAAAAATTACAACTTTAAATCATTCCTAATGCATAATTAGGAATGATTTAAAGTCATAATTGTGTTAAAAAGTAATTGTTTGTGACTTAAAACTTGATACACTATCCCAGTAATTGACCTGGTTAATATTCACTTTAAGCAAAGCGATATCGGGTTCGTCTAACCCTTTTGGAAACCAGGTTTGAAGTTCTGGCTTCCATAGCTCTCGCATCTTGTTGCGGTCTTTCACCAGTTCTGATGTTCCTGAGATAGAAACATATCGCTGCTGTTCGGGTGAAGTGAAGCTAACATTAACTTGCTCGTGGTGTTCAATCTCAGTTACCTTATAAGAACCAGCATAAGTAAAGAACCAGAGCGTTCCTTCAGAGTTAATCTCATTGCTTTTTGACATAGGGTAACTATGCAAACTGCCATCATCATTGACTGTGGTAAACATACCATAATCAATATTTTCGATTAGCTCATGCAGCTTTTGAATTTGTTGATTTCGGTCTGTATTTGTAGAAGTTGCCATTGTTTCCCAGTAATTTTATCTGTGAGTGTAATTTTTTATTACAACCAAGGTTAATGGTAGTAAATTTATATTTCAGTATTAACCTTTTTTGTTTAAATTACCTGACTCTACAGATGGAATTTTTTTTTAAATCATCTTTTTTGATTATGTCTATAGAGATATTGATTAAGAATGTTTTATAAACATTTGTACTAAATTCATCTTGTTTCTGTAACTATAGGTTGATGAATTTATAGAACCTATTTGGAATTTATAGAAAGTATTTAAGTATTTTGAGAAAGTAAATAGGCTTTTTAATAGATTAATCAACGAATATACTTAATAATTAAAAAAAATCCTGTTCGCCCGTAGTGTTTCGTATGCAAGGGTACAATGCTGATGCTCAAATAAGTCATATCAAGTTCGGCAAATCCCTTACGACGATATGTCATTGCGAATGCAACGAAGTGGAATGTTCGCGTAGCATCTCGTAGAGATAGCAATCGCAAGGGTTTGGGATTGCCACGCTTTGCTAGCAATGACATAAGTCTTTAGCCGGACATGATATCAAAAACTTTTCGGTAGCTGTAAAATTTTATATGACACCAAACAGCGATCGCTCCCGTATTGCTAGATTAACACCAAGTAAATTAAAACCAAGCCGCAGCCAGTATATATTTTTACTTTTAAAATCTTGTGTATACTGTTAAAATTCTTTTTCCAACAATCCAGACCGGAATTAGTGCTACTTGGATTGGATAAAATACTTGTGATAATTTAAGCATTAACCACAATTAGAGGTTGAAAAATGGCGAGTACATCCAACGTCCAGATTAACATTGCCCTGCGAGAGCCTGGTTTAGATAATGATGAACTGCAAGCCGAAACGCAGAGACTATTACAACAGATGTTAGAACTGGATGAAGTGGAAGATGCTAGTCTTTTCCGTAAAGCAGAAGCACCGGCAGGGAGCAAGTCGTTTACAGGGCTGGCTGTGGGTTGGCTGACAGCGCAAGTGAATGCCAAGAATATTAAAGCATTGATGGGATTTTTAAGCGATCGCCTTGGCAGCAAAACTATTGAACTAGAAATTGAGGCTAATGGCAAGAAACTGAAAGTCAAAGCCAGCAGCAGGCAAGAGTTAGAAGCAGCAATTGAGGCAGCGCAGAAATTTGTAGCAGGGTAGAGTTTTTCAAATGGCCAAAGTAGCATTGCTAATAGCAATAACTAAAGCAGGTCTGCGTTTTTTTTTGAGTTAAATCCGAAAATGGAAATGGAACAATAACAACATCACCCTTTACAAATCGTGCCATGCTGCATCTTCCTCTGGTCTTAACCAATCTTTTTGCAGTGATGATTCACTCATAATGGTGATTTCTAAGGTTTTATCTTTCTGGTACTTGGCTTGTAAGAACTGAACAAAATCTAAAATTTCTTGTAACAGAGGTTCAGGTAATTTTTTTAGTTCTTGTATAATCTGCTCTTTAAGCATAATTTTCTTATTTTGTGTTTCGGCAATATCTGCGATCGCAACTCCTGATTGCCTTAAAATTCAGTTTATAGAGTATTCTTACTTTGAGATGATGTAAAATTTGTACCCTCAGAATGAGTCTCTTCAACCTATAGTAGGAGTGTCATGTTCCCTTAAGCGCCTACTATGAAGAACTAGGTAATCAAATTGCAGTATATCTGCCTTTGTAAATTATGGACTGGAAGTACAGGTGGAAAAATGGCTATAAACCAAGCCGAGATGAAGCGACAAAAAACCCTCATTTGTTAGATGAAAGTCAGTTCGATAACCCTCAAGACCTACAGTTAGCTGAAGAAACTGCAAGGAAGCATTTGGGCATACCCGCACCAACCTTAGACGAAGATAAGTCAGTACTACCTCATTAGCTTCGTCTAACGGGCAAGTTTGATAACATCATTTACAAATTGCAAAAAAATTTAGGGGCATACACCAATACGCCCCTAGTTATGTATTTGTAACAGAAATTTTGTAAAATAATATAACGCTTGGGCATTTTGTGCCTATATACGCTCCACTGCTCCACACCATTAAGATGTTCGACAAAATGCAGATTCCTCAAATTTTCAATCGGTTGAACAGTAATAACAAATTCACTAAGTTACTCAGTCAAACAGTAGCTTTAGGCGTAGGTGCTTTTGTTCTCCTTTCAAGTAGTAATGCTAATGCTGCCGAGCAAGTTATTTTAAAATATGGTACTTTTCAGGGGCAAGTATCTGTTCAAGAATTAACTCAGTTTACAGAAACTGGTAAGACTACCCCGACACTAAGAGGTTATTTGGAGGCGGCGCAACAAGACCCCGCAGTAGCTCGTAAAGCACTGAAAGCCCCAATAAAAGCCGATGCTGCCTTTTTAGATAGTTTACTGTCTAGTTGGGCAGGGCCAATTTTGATTAACCAAATTGGTGAAGTAGTTCGTCCTCCCGCAGGAGAACTAAATCAGCAGGCGCTACGAAGCGCTTTAGGTAAATCTATTCAACAAAATGGTGAAGTTACCTTGCTTGGAGCGATTCAGAATTATCCAAGTACTTCTGTTGAACTTGAAGGAGATCGTCTTATCTCTGTTTATGAACGCCTAAGCAATCTTGCAAAGCTATTGTGAGGGTAAGGTAGATGCAATACAGCTGTCGTAAAAAGATTGGTTTGGTGTTTCAATGGTCGTGAATTCTTAGCCAAAATCGCAATTAAGTTAATACTGGTGAGTCTATCTTAGGGTTCATACTCTATTACTTAGAAATTTCTTAGTCTAAATGTAGAGTTTAGTCTAAGAATAGGAAAAAGATTTGTATGACAGCTGATGTTTCTAAAGATATTAAGAAGGATATTAACGGATCGCTCATAAGTGGTATTCTCCTGAGTATTTTAGGGGTGATTGCGATCGCAGCGCCTAGTATCTCAACCTTATTCGCCGAAACTTGGATTGCGGTAATTTTGATTTTCGCCGGATTTACAAAACTAGTTTATGCCACTCAAAGCCGCCACCAAGGAGGTTTTCTTTGGAAACTTCTATTGAGTGGACTCTATATTGCAACCGGTATAATGCTATTTGTTTATCCTTTTACAGGTATTCTCACGCTGACTCTGTTACTTGGCAGCTTCTTGCTGGCTGAAGGTACATTCGAGTTAATCCTGGCATTCAAGTTACGTCCGCAACAGAACTGGACGTGGGTACTAGGTGATGGCATTATTACGCTAGTCTTAGGTGCAATGATTTGGTTCCAGTGGCCTTTCAATGCGCCTTGGCTTCTGGGCACACTAATTGGTGTCAGCGTTATTTTTAGTGGCATTTCCCGCGTGATGCTATCGTTAAACGCGCGTTCTATCTCAAATTCTCCTGAGCAAGCTGCAAATCCTACTTAGTAGATAGGGAATGGGAAATGGGGAATAGGAAAAAGCAATTCCCAATGCCCCATTTCCCATTGTCAAATCAATTAAAAATTAAAAATGTAAAATTAAAAATTACAATTCTTTTAGGGCTTGACCCCGCTACTGATTGTAGACCACTAAATATGCAGATTTAGTGGTAGCCCAGTACCCAAAATTAATTAAAAATTATTATTTCTTTTAATCTTTAATTTTTAATTTTTAATTAAAACTGGTCAATTCTCAATTCCCAAACAAATACCAAGACATTGCAAGCGATGCCCAAGCCCGGCTATGCCTACGCCAACAAAATTGTTAAATTAACTAAGGAAATCAAAATCAAGGCCAGCTAGCTGCAATCAACGATGGTATCTATTGCTACTCCATTCTCGGATATTCAAAACCATTGGGCACGCTTATTTATTACAGCCTTAGCCCAACGCGATATTGTCAGTGGGTTGCCTAATGGCACATATCGCCCCGATAACTCACTCACCCGTGCTGAATTTGCCGCTATTGTCGCCAAGGCATTTGGCACAGTTAGTAAAAAGCGGCAATATGTCCCTTTTGTTGATGTACCCACGAGTTATTGGGCAGCAGATGCTATCCAAACAGCTTACGAAAAAGCATTTATTAGCGGGTTTCCTGATAAAACTTTCCGTTCCGCTAACCGAATTACTAGGGTAGAAGTTTTAGTTTCTTTGGTAGCAGGCTTAGAAATTGCCACCAAGATTAAACCTGACCTTCTCTCAACACTCCCACAAATTTATCAAGATTCTATTCAGATTCCTGCTTATGGTAGAAATCAGGTAGCTATTGCCACTAGTGCAGGATTGGTGGTTAGTCACCCGAATATCAAATTACTCAATCCCAATCTTGCAGCTACCCGTGCAGATGTAGCAGTAATTATTTATCAAGCTTTAGTGTATTTAGGCAAAGCAGAAAAAATTGCCTCTAGTTACTTAGTGCAGCCGCCAACAGTAACACCGACACCAACGCCAACGCCGACACCAACGCCAACGCCAACGCCGACACCAACGCCGACACCTACACCCGCGCCTGTTGGTAGCGTTAGGGTAAGCCATAGCCGGGAATTCCGGGGGGCGTGGTTAGTATCTGTATGGAATGGTGATTGGCCTTCCAAAGCGGGACTTTCTGTTGCTCAACAGAAAGCTGAACTAACTGAGATTATTACTAAATTACAAGCATTAAACTTCAATGCACTTATCTTTCAGGTGCGACCAGAAGGAGACGCTTTATATGAATCACAATTAGAGCCTTGGAGTTCTTGGATTACTGGAACTCAGGGGAAAGCCCCAGAACCATTCTATGATCCTTTAGCGTTTGCGATCGCAGAATGTCATAAGCGCAATATTGAACTTCATGCTTGGTTCAACCCTTACCGCGCCAGCACTTCCACCAACACAGCTAAAACAGTCCGTCCTCACATCGCAGCTACCAATCCAGAAAGCGTTTATTTGTGGAAAACTCAACGCTGGATGGATCCAGGATTGAAAATAGTTCAAGATAGAGCTTACAACGTAATTCTCGATGTAGTGAAGCGCTATGACGTTGATGGCATTCACTTAGATGATTATTTTTATCCATATCCCATCGAGGGACAACCTTTCCCCGATAACAAAACTTATGCTGCGTATAAAGCAGGCGGTGGTACACTCAGCCTTGGCGACTGGCGACGCGACAATGTTAATAGAATGGTACAGCGCCTCTGGCAGGGGATTAAAACAACCAAACCTGACGTGAAATTTGGTATTAGTCCCTTTGGAATTTATCGCCCTGGACAACCCACTGGTATTACTGGGTTAGATGCTTACAACGTGCTGTATGCCGACGCTAAGAAATGGTTAGAAGAAGGTTGGATTGATTATATTGCGCCTCAACTTTACTGGCGCACAGACCAACCGCAACAAAGTTATTCAGCGTTGCTACAGTGGTGGACACAGGTAAACACAAAGCAAAGACACGTTTACGCTGGTAATAATTTGACAGAACCAAGCAACAAGAGTCGAGAGAGTGATGAGATTGAAAAGCAGGTAAAAATTAGTCGTAGTCAAGCAGGACGGTTATCACTAGGGAATATCTTCTTTAATCTTGGTGTTTTAACAGAAAATAGTCAGGGCATTGCTGATAAATTCCAAAGTCTGCTTTATAACAAACCTGCGCTACCACCAGCTTTGTCTTGGCAGGATACTACACCACCCCCTCCACCCATTGGATTACAAGTTAATAACCGCAAACTGAGTTGGCAGCCTGGAGATAATCAGCCAGTTCGTTCTTGGACACTTTATCGGCAAACTGGCGATACTTGGACAATTCAGCGAATTTTATCTGCTGGCACAACCTTCGCTACTGTCCAACAAGCGGGAACTTATGCCGTGTGTGCAGTGGATAGATTGGCGAATGAGAGTGCAGGAACAGTGATTACAGTGAGTTGAACAAAGATGCTGTCTATGAGTGCGATCGCTGTTATGCTCTTGTGTAGTATGAGTGCGATCGCATCTTTGAAGAATAGTGCAAAGTAATCAACCTGAACCAGTTAAAGCCGATTGGATAATCAACCTTTTAGGAAGAGTGAAAGCTCTGGAAGTAAATCCCCATGAAGAAGTATTAACCTCCATTCTGGTTGAGCAAGCTTTGGAAAATGCCAAACGCACTGCTACTAATCCTGGTATATCATTGGCAGCAGCTTTTGACCTGATTGTAGCTGCCGAATATTATACAAAATTAACCAATAAAGGATGGCTTTATTGTCCAATAAATAATATTCCTCTATTAATTTACCCATACACTAATACTTGCCCAAGATGTGTTTTACAAGGTAACTTTTACTATCATCAGGCAAACAAATTACCATCTGGAACTATTGGCAAAACCACAAGTCGTTTGCTCTGTGTATTTCTAAAACATTTATTTAAAATTAATTCGAGGAATTTAAAAATTTATCATGGTGCTGAACCCGTTGATGTAATAATTCATGATGAAAATGAAAGTATAGTCTTACTTGCAGAAGTAAAAGCCGCACCATTGACAACACTTGCTCTAGCAGCGAAGGTTGAGATACAAACCGAGATGGGAGAAAATGGAGAACCAATACCTTGTTCGCACTCTCCTACAGACAATTCATTTCTGGCATCATCTAACTTGCATATAATTCTGCCCAAGTTAGAAAAAGGTTCCTGGAACTATGAACTTGTGAATTTAGGAGTAAAAGCAAGCCATAGTTCTCCGACATGGGCATACGAACAAATTGGCAGAAGTTTTGGTCTGGATAATCAACTATTTTCTCGATATTTTCAGTTTTGGAATATTGCCTATTCTGCGTATAATAAAGCAGCACGAGGTAGGGGAACTATACCTGAAGCTGTTTATTGGTTAACAAATGCTTGTGGACAACCTACCCCTAGACCTTTGACGTGGCCATTGAGAAAGAGTGGTGATGGGTACGAATCTGTCTCTGATGGTAAATCTAGCGTAGGAATGGACAGAACTGATGATATTAAAAAAGGGATTTATCAAGTATTAAAAATTGCTGCTACAGGAAAGCCAAAACATAGTCAAATGGCAGTAAAAACTGCTTTGCTGTCTAACATTCATGCTGTGCGTCACTATAACGATTACCTGCTCGAACTTCAGGATGTTATATGGACACTAGATGAAACAGGAAAAGCGAAAAAAGTTGCAGATTTGCCACCTGAAAAAGAGATTTACAATCTTTTTGATGGTATAATTACCTTCACCCAAAGCCATGTGAGAGATGACTGGATTTCAGAAAATTTCCAATTTTAATAGTCCGGGCAAATTGGTTGCAAATCACATTGCTAGACGGGTTGGTTCAGATGTACAAAAGCGGATCGATGCCTTAAAAATTGGGCAAAAAATGCAGGACTTGCCTGAAGAACTTTGGCACGATAGCTTTAAATTTTATCTCAAGCACGATCCAAATCGTCAAGGTGGGCCAAATTTAAGAATAATTCGTCTTGATCCAGATAAACCGTCATTAACAGTGACGGGGTACATTTTCAATAAATTTGTTCATCCCTATGAAAACCGATTTATTACTGTGCGAGAGGCAGCTCGTTTACAAGGCTTTCCTGACAATATGAAATTTGAGGGAACGCTAACAAGTACTCAACTTCAGGTAGGTAATGCTGTACCTGTACCGCTTGCAGAAGCTGTGTTTAAATCTTTAGTTCAACAAGCAAAGTTGTTAGGATTTGAAAATCGTTCCCTCAAAGCTTTCAGCTTATTTAGTGGCGCAGGAGGTATGGATATTGGTGCTTATCTCACAGGCAGTATAGAAACTAAGGTAGCTCTCGATAGTTGGTCAGATGCTTGTGCAACACTGCGTGGTTTTTTTGGTGGCGATATTTGCGTTTTGAAAAATGATATTTCCACTGTCGAAAACCCGTTAAGTCTATGGCAAAATTTTTCCGGTGAAGTTGAGAAACCAGATATTGTCTTTGGAGGGCCACCTTGTCAAGCTTTCAGTCAGGCAGGTAAACAGAAAGGCTTTCAGGATGATCGAGGTGGTATGATTTATGAATTTTTACGTTTTGTCGAAAACTTGTACCCGCCATTTTTCGTTATGGAAAATGTCTCTAATCTCAAGGGGATTGCAGGTGGCACACTATACCAGCAAATTTGGGACAAAATGGCGAATTTGGGCTACAACATCTCAATTGGTGTACTTTTAGCTGCTGATTTTGGTACTCCTCAATTAAGGCGGCGATTATTTTTTCTTGGTTGCCGAAAGGACATTGGTAGTATTCGCTTACCTTTATCTACTCATAGTCCTGAACTTGAATTATTTGGGCTACTACCCTACGTAACTGTTGCTAAGGCTTTTGTTGACTTGCCAGAAGCAGAGTTCAGCCGTTAATTTTCTGATCGGAAGCTTTGGGAATACTCTAAAGTGATTGAGCTACGGTCAACTAGCTATGTGATTAACTAACTTATATTATTGACTCAGGCAACTGACCAATTTTGTGCGGTGCAACTATGGCTATGCCAGCATTACCAAGCCTTTTCCATTGCTATAAATAGATGAAAAATTAGGGATTCACCTTTCGATAGATTTAGATAGAATCATCAAAACTGTATATTTGGATGGGGTAACACATAATTTGCCACAAAACCTCATGCTAAATCAGTAATTTCAAGATCAACAGATGAAATTTTGACTGAATTCTAGTTATTTTGTTCCTTAAGTTCCTCATAAGCCATGACATCCCCTGAGCCTCAAACTGATTATGGAGACAAAACTCCACAAACCTCATTTGAGCCACCTTCTGGAAAACGGCGGTGGCTTTGGTTAATACCATTACTATTGTTAGGAGGCGGAACGGCTCTAGTTTGGCGTTTGCTCACTCCGCAAAATTCAACGCCTCTAACTGCTAATGCTCAACCTCAAGGGGTAAGAGTCAAAATATCCACAGTCCAAAGCGGCATCATTGAGGAAAGTTCAGATTTTATAGGTAGCCTAAAATCCCAACGCTCAGTCACAATCCAGCCGAGGATTCAGGGCCAAGTTACCCAAATATTTGTCAAACCGGGAGATCCAGTTGCCGAAGGAGCGCCAATTATCCAAATAGATCGTACACCACAATCAGCGATCGCTCCTAACAATGCTGCGCCTCAAGCATTTTTATTGCAACTGGAAAATGCCCGCACTATACTCAAATCTCTGGAAGCCCAAAGATTATCCTACGTTTCCAATGTGCAATTATATCAGCAGAACTACGAAAAATATTCCATCCTAGCTGAACAAGGAGCCGTCTCTCGACAGGCTCGCAATCAGGCTGCCGATCGGCTTGCTAATGCTAAAACTAATCTTGATGCAATTGATTCTAGGATTCAAACACAACGAGCTAACATATTGCAGGCTGAAAGAACCTTACAGCAAGCTAATGTAAATACTCAAACACAACAAATCCAGTCTGACAAAATTATTGCTCCCTTTAGCGGCACTGTTGGCAATATGGCTGTGAAAGTAGGTAATTTAGTTAATACTTCTACACAATTAGTTAATATCACCCAAAATCGACCTTTAGAATTGAACATCTCTGTACCATTACAACAAGGGGCGCAATTGCGTAAGGGAATGCCGGTGGAGGTAATGAATACACAAGGTCAAAAGCTGGGTAGAAGTAGGATCTTTTTCATTGCACCTACTGCTAATAATGAAACACAAGGGATATTGATCAAAGCACTTTTTGAGAACCCTAACAGTCAGCTACGTGCAGATCAATTGGTAAGGGCTAGATTATTTTGGAATCAGCGCCCCGGAATTTTAATCCCCACAACAGCAATGACTCGTATCGGTGGCGACACTTTTGTGTATGTAGTTGAAACCGAAACATCTCCCCAAGGTGTATCTCAACAAGTAGCTCGACAAAGGCGCGTGAGGCTAGGCGAAATCAAAGATAATAATTACCAAGTGATTGAAGGATTACAGCCAGAAGATAAAGTTATTATCTCAGGGTTGCTCAATCTTAGAGATGGTGTTGCGATCGTTCCAGAAACTTAGGAAGGACTGGGGAGGCAAGAAAGAAATAATTAATGCTCAATGAAAAATGACTGCGATCGCTAAATTTAACCTTAATACAGTATGTAGGCAAAACCCAAGAACAGATAGCATCGTCTGGCTCAAATGGCCGCTTTTGGCAAATTGGGAGATGTGCAAGAAATCGCCGATGTCGTAGCGTTTCTCGCTAGTGACGAAGCCAGATGGATTACTGGGCAAAATATCCGGGTAAACGGTGGAATCGCGTGAGAGAATTAAAGCTCTCGTCACAAACGCGATATTCTCCGTTTAAAAGCCTCAGCCAATAACGTCAGTATTACTAGTCTTGTTATAGTGGGTGAAAATTAGCCTGCTACTTCCATTAATTAAAGCTTTTTACTCGAATATAATTGTCCAAGAACAGCTAACACGGATTGCTAAATATGGGCTGAAAAAGTTTGTATAAACCGTTTCTAACTTATACAAATAACGGCTCGTATATTTGCTTGTAGAGTCTGTTCTTTTGCACCAAATATCACTTCGCAGGCATCCAAAAATTATGGATTTGTCCAACTTTACTACACTCCAAAACTTAGAAGCTGCTTTCGGTGGTGAATCGATGGCAAATCGCAAGTATCTGTTTTTTGCGGATGTGGCGCGTCAACTTGGGTTTACAGACTTGGCGAAACTTTTTAAAGAAACGGCAGACCAAGAAACCGAACACGCTTTTGCACATTTTAAATTGCTGCATCCAGAACTTGTAGTAGAAGATTCAGCTGCTTTAAGTGATGAACAGAAGCGGGAAATTATTTCTCGCTGTTTATCTTTGGCAATTGAGGGGGAGACTTACGAATATACCACGATGTATCCAGAGTTTGCCGCAGATGCTCAACGCGATCGCGACAATCCTGCTGCTGAAGAATTTCTCAAGCAAGTTAAAGAATCTACCGATCACGCCGACACATTTCGGGAAGCAGCACACCGTTTTGGTTTGTTAAAATTTATCGAAAATTACCACGCCGATCGCTACGCTGAAGCCTTAGAAGTATTAAATGGAGGACAAACAGCAACTAGAGTCGCAGGTGAAGATGCCAAAACTCGGAAATGGATTTGTAGAAAATGCAGCATGATTTACGATCCGGTTGCTGGCGATCCTGATTCGGGAATTGCACCTGGTACACCTTTTGAAGAAATTCCCGATGACTGGGAATGTCCGATTTGTGGTGCTAGCAAAAAAACTTTTAAACCATTTGAGGAAAAAGTTGCAGCTTAAGACGACAATCAATAGCTTTTTCATCCCCCTAACCCCCCGATAAATTGCGGGGCAAAGAACTCTCAAAGTCCTCCTTCTTAAGGAGGATTTAGGAGGATCTATTTTGTACACTGTAGCCTTCTAATATCATGTCCGGCTAATTAGTTATAATTCTCACATCTGTGCAAAAAGCGGGAAACCCTCTTTCCCCCTGCTCCCCGCCCCCTGCCCCCCTGCGGTCTTAATGATAAGTCTTTAACCGGACACGATACAAGGGGAGTTAGGGGGATCTAAAGTGCCTAAAATCACAGCTAAACTACTTTTCAAACAACCTCTCAGAGTGTGAGAGTATTTTCAATGCGACGGTCGGGGATAAGCCACATAACTGCAACCAGAACGTATAGTATACAGGCAAACCATGAGTTTACAAAGGCAAGGGGAATTGCTACTGCATACAACACCACCGATATTTTTCCTTTGAAATCTCGGCCTAGTGCGATCGCTAATGTCGAATCTCTACCGTGATGAGAAATTAGGGTGCGGGTAAGGATGAAGTAAGCCAATGCAGACAACAACAATACAGTGCCATAAAGTGCTACTGGCATAGCAGCAAAGTTATTCTCGCCCATCCAGCCAGTGACGAAGGGGATTAGCGACAACCAAAACAGCAAATGCAGATTCGCCCAAAGGATACGCCCATTAACGTGTCGGACTGCTTGTAAGAGATGATGGTGATTGTTCCAGTAGATGCCAAGAAAAATAAAACTCAGCACATAGCTCAAAAATACCGGAATCAGGGGACGCAGCGCGGCTAAATCAAACCCATGCGGCACTTTGATTTCCAGCACCATAATGGTGATGATAATGGCAATTACCCCATCGCTGAATGCTTCTAATCTCCCTTTTCCCATTTCCGCATTCCTTTTTTATTTACTTGAAAGTAAGTTGTGACACTCTGCACTTTATCGTACCAAGTAGTCGCAGTTGATGAAGATTGTCTGCGATCGCAAAATTATTTAATGCGAGGAGAGGAGCGATCGCCTAGTTGTTCATCAGTGCTTGATAGTCTTGCCAACTTCCGGGTAGGCGCACCACTGCGCTGGGGGTAAATGAATTGTATCGGGTGTGACAACAGCGAACACAGAACTGAACCTCCACCTTCACTGCAATGCTTAAATATCAGCTACTGCGGCTGAAAAATACAGCAGCGACAATAATTAAACCTAAAAGTGCCAAGGGAACCCAAAGATTAGGAATATCTGACAAACTCATTTTAATTAGAGTACTCCAAGTAAAAAAATCCTCAATTGTCATTGCGAGCGTTCGCGGAGCGTCTCGTAGAGAAGCGAAGCAATCCCAGCCCTTGCGATTGCTTCGCTTCGCTCGCAATGACGGGTTTTGGATCATTTATTTTTTGGAACACTCTTACGAATTACGAATTACGTTAGCGACGTAGGAGCTTCATTACGAATTATCTTAAGCCGATGCCTCCTTTAGCGAATTCTTCAACAGTTTTCTGTGAGAATTCATGAGTTGCGATCGCTTGCAACATTGCCAATGGTAAGGTCAAATGATCCGCTCCGGCTTGTAATGAAGCAGCTGCTTCTTCGGGAGATTTGATACTAGCTGCCAAGATTTCCATATTACTGCCTTTGAGGACGCTAGCCATATCCCGCACCAAAGCAATACCATCACCTAATAACCGCGTCGCCCGATTTACATAAGCTATGGCAATTTTCGCCCCTGCTTCTCGTGCAACTGCTGCTTGTGCTGCACTGTAAATTGCTGTCACCGAACAGGTAATTTCTGGTGATAGACTCGCCACCACTTCAAAACCTAACGGTGTTGCGGGAATCTTCAAAATTGTTTGTGAACCAATAATTTCGAAAGCTTTTCTACCTTCAGCTAGCATCCCGGCTTTATCAGATGCCATAAGTTGATAGTATAAGGGGCCATTCGTCAAGGCAACCAAATTTTTGAGCGTGGTTTCTGGTGGCGTATCGCTTTGAGACAACAGCGTGGGATTTGTGGTAATACCTTTCACCCATCCCCAAAGCTTAACAACTTCAGCTTCCGATGCGATCGCTGAGTCTAGATATAGTGCCATAATTTTTTCTGAATCGATTGTTAAAATTAATTTACCAGATGTGCAACTTAGACTTTCTTACGCAACAAGATATTCTGTACTATTTCCTAGTCCTTGGCATACTATTGATTCAGGACTGCCATCAGGAGGGAATTCAGAATTAGAATATTTTCCTAATCTATATCCCGAAGACATTCCTAATTATATTCGACGTAATGAGCTTTTCTTTGATGGCAATAAGTGGAGATATAAAACACCTCACAAAAAAGTGTTTACACCTAATGGTGAGTACAACTTCGTAGTACAGATAGGTCAGATATATATAGCAAGGCAAAAGTTTGGTTTAGGAAGTCATATTGATATTGCAAGAGGTAATAACGTTGACTTTGCAGGTCAAATTCGCTTTGGACATAATAAAAACAATAAAGGTCAAATTAAATACTGGAACAATGCTTCTGGTCACTACAAACCATCACTTAATTCAGCAGGTAACGCTGGTTTGCCATTAAATCTTTTCATCCCATACGATTTTTGACAATAATTATGAATGATCGTGTTCAACAATTAATACAGATTAGTACTTATAGATCATTAACTTCTCAGGAGGAAAAGGTAATTTTAGATTATCTGAAATCAATACCTGAAGTTGCAGTATATGAAATTATCAAGAGCATGGTTGAACAAAAGAGCCTGGTTACTATTGTAATTGCCAAGAAGGTCTTGCATACAAGAGATTTTGTCACAAAAATATTCAACTATGGAGTATTGGATTCTAATGCTCAATCTATTAAATTATGGTTAGATTTTGCAATTCCTAAACTAGGATTTAAGTCAGTAGTAAAATTGATTGAAAGTTTAAATACTGATAGTAATAGGTTGATCGAGAAAGCCGTCTATTGGCTTCCTATGTTTATATCTGAGAATGAAAAAAGGTCTTGGAACTTACTGGAGAAATTAAGGGAAAAGGTAAAGTGTAGTCCAATCTGAACTTCGTTCTAAATTATGAATTATTAAACCAGATTTCAAGGGATAATTAATCCTTGTTATACATAACAGCCTACACGGAGAATTTAATATGACATCTCCAGAAACGGTTATATGGCTAAAGGAACGCACCGCTTTAGGAATTCTCTCGCCTGAAGTGTTAAATGCGATCGCACAAGTAATTGAAGAAAAAGTTGTAAGTGCCGAAACTGACTTAGTTAGGGAAGGCACTCCTCCAGAAGCTCTTTATATTCTTGTAGAAGGTCAACTCGAAAGCAATACCACCAATCAAACCAACCCAGCCTTAGCTTGTGGGTTCCTCCCTGGCGCTGTGATTGAACTCAAAGAATTGCTGTTGGATGAATTAACTCCATTCACAATTACTACAGTGACCGAATGTCACTTGTGGGTTGTACCTGCTGCTAAATTCCATGAATTAGCCACCCAATACCCCGAAATTGCTCAGGCTTTTTCTCGCCAATTGGCTCAAGAATTAGCTCAGGTAACATCTGCACTTGGCTATGAACAAGAACGTTCCCTAGCTTTGCGCCCATATTTAGTTACCAAAGCCCAACGGGGAATTGTCGGTACAAGTCGCTATGCTGTGCGATTGCGCGAACAAATTCGAGAAGCGGCGGCCGATCGCAAATCAGTGGATATTTTCGGAGAACCAGGGTTAGAAAAAGACAATATAGCAGCGCTGATCCACTTTGGTTCTCCAAAACGGCGAGAACCAATAATTAAAGTCAATTGCGGTATTCTCCAAACTAGCGGTGCAGACTTATTTGGTCGCGCTGGCGGTAAACCAGGATTGTTGGAATGGTTGGGAGAAGGTACTTTAGTTCTCAATAATATCCAAGAATTACCCGAAGAATTATTACCTCCCGTGACACAGTTGCTCAAAACTGGCACATATACACCCGTCAGTCGTTCTGGAGAACCAGCACCTAAACCTCGCCCCAGCAAAGCCAGAATTCTGATTGTTTCCGAAAAAACTCAGCCGACAATTGAACGCTGTATTGGTCACATCATTAAAGTACCACCGTTACGGGTGCGGAAAGCTGATGTCCAGGCACAGGTTGAATATTATACTAGTCTCTACATTCGTTCTAGAGGCGTTCCGAAACCGCACATTACCCCAGAAGCTTTGCGTCGCCTCCAGTCTTATGATTTTCCTGGCAATCTCAAGGAATTAAAAAATCTCGTAGAAAGAGCGATCGTCCAAGCAGAGGGCGCTAATGAATTAACAGAAGAAATTTTCTGGCCAGCCGAAACGAAGAAAAAACGATTTCGGGTGAATTTGTTAAATGCCTATCCTGGTTTGCGGCGGTTTTTGCGTAGTCCTTGGTGGCCCGATCGCATTAATTATGGTTTTACTGCAACAGCTTTTGCAATTATTGTTGCAGTATTATTTATTGGGCCACAAACCCGCGATCGCAATTTCGTCTTAAATCTATTTTGGGCTTGGTGGTGGCCGTTCTTCTTATTTCTCTTTCCCTTTTTGGGACGCATCTGGTGTTCTGTTTGTCCCTTCATGATTTACGGCGAAATTACCCAAAAGTTATCTCTCTGGCTATGGCCACGCAAACTCAAGCGCTGGCCAAGAGAGGAAGCTGAGAAATGGGGCGGATGGTTCATGTTTGGTTTATTTACCCTAATCTTCCTATGGGAAGAACTCTGGCATTTAGAAAATACCGCCTACCTCAGTGCTTGTTTACTACTGTTAATTACTGCTGGGGCGATGATTTTCTCCGCTCTTTTTGAGCGGCGGTTTTGGTGTCGATATCTCTGCCCCATTGGTGGAATGAATGGTTTATTTGCCAAACTTTCAATGACAGAACTCCGCGCCCAGCAAGGGATATGTTCTGCTAGCTGCACCACTTATCAGTGCTATAAAGGTGGCCCGCAAAAAGGCGAAGGGATGGAAACTAATGGATGTCCTTTATACTCTCACCCAGCGCAATTAGAAGATAACAGAGATTGTGTACTCTGTATGACTTGCTTGAAAGCCTGTCCCCATCGTTCCGTTGAGTTTAACTTGCGTCCCCCCGGAATTGAACTGTGGACAACTCATGTACCCCGCACTTATGAAGTAGCCTTATTGTTTTTGCTATTGGGTGGGATATATCTGCATCGTTTGCCAGAATTACAGTCTTGGTTGGGGTTGCAACTCGATTTGACTCAGTTTTGGCAGCATTTGGGATTATCGCTACTAGTGTTAATTATCCCAGCGATATTTACCTTTGGGGCTTATGGTTTGCTGAAACTGTTGACCTTTAACCGGAAGCCAAAATCATTTGTAGAACTTGCTTATGGCTATTTACCATTGGTTTTAGGGGGAAACTTGGCTCATTACCTGCGTTTGGGCTTAGGTGAAGGTGGACGGATTTTACCTGTTACCTTTGCTACCCTTGGTTTTAGCGGAGAACAATTACCAATATTGGTTGCTCACCCTGCCGTTATTGCCTTTCTACAAGGTGCAACGATAATCTTCTCAGTGTTGATGACTATGTTATTAACGCAAAAGATTGCCAAGCAACCACTGCGATCGCTCCTTGGGCAACACCTAGCTGCGATCGCTTTGGGAGTTAGTTTGTGGGCAATTATCGTGTTGTGGTAAAAAGATTCCTTTTTCAACACTCTACGGTGTACACACAAGTCTTCTAGAGTTGCTCCGCAGCTTTTTGATCTCCCTAACTCCCCTTAAAAAGCAGAGGGGCAAAGACCTCTCAAAGTCCTCCTTTTTAAGGAGGATTTAGGAGGATCTTGTACACAGATGTCTGTACGCCGCAGCCTACTAGGAGAGGGTTAGGGAGCGGTAAAGAAGGGGTTGGGGATTAGATCGTTATTGGATTCAACTGAAAACCGCTATATTCCCCTAAGCGATTTATAATCACTTGAGCTAGGTGCAAAATGTTAGTTAAAAACATTCTTCCCTACGAACGTGATAGAAAATACTTGTATGATTTATGATTTTTGACTCATAGTATAAGGATTACAGATAATGCATGTTATAAAAAGAGCGATCAAACCAGTAACCTATATATCATTCCTCCACATCTACAAAACTACTTGGGGGACGGCTGGTGATATTTGTTTAATCCGTGAGTCTGTCGCTGAAGAAAGTACAGCAAAGTTTATTGGTCACAAAATCCAACTAGCAATTCCAAAAGGGCTAGAGCGCGATCGCATCGCCAACTGTCCGATAATCAAAGTTGCGGGTAATGTCGGCGACGGACATCCAAAAGAGCATCCCTTGGAATGGGAGGCTTATGAAGGTGTAAATACGGAGCTAGCTGAAGCGGCCCTCAAACCTTGGGGCTTCAAGTTAATTGAGCTTTAATGTGGGTTGGCGAGTTGATCGGTCAACTCGCTACCCAGATGATGGCGGACGACGGTACAATTCAAGCCAGTGTTCAAAAGTAGCTTTTTGTAGTGCCGTGAGGCGTAAAGGGTACTGGTAGGTTAATCGCATTTTAAACTCCCTCGTCAAAGTAGAACGTTTCACCAAGGGTCGTGCCAGTCTTCAGTCAATATATTCGTCAATCGAAATATAAACACTATTAATTATCACAATGCCATTGCGAATGTAGCGTTCGCGTTAGCGTCTCGTAGAGAAGCGAAATGAAGCAATCCCAGCCCTTGCGATTGCTATCTCTACGAGACGCTCCGCGAACGCTTCGCTCGCAATGACTGTAATTAATTTTGTGTGGTTACTTAATTGGCTGTGATTTTAGGCATTAAAAATGGGTGAGCATTTTGCCCACCCAGAATAAATAGTTATTTGGAAGCCCCTAATAAAGAGACTTCTAGGCAAAAGGATTAATCACGTCTCCAATCGCGATCGATTTGATAGCGAAGGAAATTATCACGAATGTTGCGAAGGTTATTGTCGCGGTCATAGCGGCGATTGTTGTCGCGGTCATAGCGGCGATTATTGTCGCGGTCATAGCGGCGATTATTATCGCGGTCATATCGGCGATTATTGTCGCGGTCATAACGGCGATTGTTGTCGCGGTCATAGCGGCGATTATTGTCGCGGTCATAGCGACGATTATATCGGCGATCGTTGTCACGAACGTTGCGAAGGTCGTTCCGGCGGTCGTAATCACCATTTCTGTAGTGACGACTATGACGTTCGTAGTTACCGTAGCTATCAGACTCAGCAACATAAGACGCTGGTGTATTCGCCTCAGCTTTTGGAGAAATAGCCAAAGCTGATGCAGATGCTATCAAGCCAGCTAACAGAATAGAGGTAAAGCGGTTCATAATGTTAGTCAAAAATTATTGACATTAATTTATGCAAGTCCAGTCTGTTTAGGAAGAGCAGATTCCACAAGTCTTTAAATTAATCCTATCAGTCTTGAATAACTCGAAAAGTTTTCTTGAGTGCGGTGATTGAGAAAACTTTTGTGGTCTGTGATACTTTTTGACCTTCCAAATCTCATAAAAAGTTAAAATTAAAATGAGTATTTGAACTGGATGAATCCACCTTTTATCTCCGTCGCCGAGTATTTGAACTGGATGAATCCACTTTTATCTCCGTTAACTTAGGGTTTCAATCTACAAGTAGAACGCGATCGCACCCTTACCACAACCTACCAGCTAGCTAATGCTCCAATCCACGAAAAAAATGCACACCAATTATAATTAGTGTGCATCTGCGGTTAGATTTTATTTAGAAATTCTCGAACTTAGCGATCGCATCCTTCATCTTATCCACCACCTCATCTACAGCGATAACTCCCAATTCCCCAGAGGCGCGGGTACGGATACTCAAGGTATTAGTTTCCACTTCCTTAGCTCCCACCACAGCCATCACAGGTATTTTTTCTTTTTCTGCATTGCGAATTTGTTTACCCAAGCGATCGCCACTGGTATCAACTTCTGCACGGATGCCCAAGGCTCTCATTTTTGCCACCACATCTTTCGCAAAGTCTAGCTGTGTATCGCCCACCGGAAGTAATCTAGCTTGCACTGGCGCTAACCACAAAGGGAAATCGCCTGCATATTCTTCAATTAAGATCCCAATCAACCTTTCCAGTGAACCGAAAGGCGCACGGTGAATCATTACTGGACGTTTGCGAACCCCATCTTCAGCAACATATTCCAACTCAAAGCGTTCAGGCAAATTATAATCTACCTGCACAGTTCCTAATTGCCACTCCCGATCTAGGGCATCACTAAAGATAAAGTCGAGTTTGGGCCCATAAAATGCCGCTTCTCCAATCCCTTCAAAGTGTTCCATCCCCAAGGTTTCAACTGCACGGCGAATTGCACCTTCGGCTTTGTCCCAAACTTCATCGGAACCGATGTATTTATCACTAGCAGGATCGCGGAAACTGAGTCTAGCTTTAAAGTTCTTTAGTTGCAGCTTATTGAACACCGACAAAATCAAATCCACCACACTGAGAAATTCGCTATCTAACTGTTCTGGGGTGACAAACAGGTGAGAATCATCTACAGTAAAACCGCGCACCCGTGTTAAACCGCCCAATTCTCCCGACTGTTCGTAACGGTAAACAGTACCAAATTCCGCCAGTCGCATCGGTAATTCTCGATAAGAGCGTAACTCACTCTTATATATTTGGATATGGAAGGGGCAGTTCATCGGCTTCATAACGAAGCCTTGTTCCTGTGCAGCAGCTTCTTGATCGTCTGCCATTAAGGGAAACATATCTTCTTTATATTTCTGCCAGTGTCCAGAGGTTTTAAATAAATCTACTCTGGCGATATGAGGTGTTACTACAGATAAGTAACCCCGTTTTAGCTGTTCCTGTTTGAGAAAGTCTTCTAAGGTACTCCGCAACAAAGTACCTTTGGGTGTCCACAAAGGTAAACCCGGCCCTACTAAATCAGAGAATATAAATAATCCCAGTTCTTTCCCAAGTTTCCGATGATCTCGTCGTAGCGCTTCTTCTTTGCGTCGCTTATATTCAGCGAGTTGTTCTGAACTTTCCCAAGCGGTAGCGTAGATGCGTTGTAATTGGGCTTTAGTTTCATCTCCACGCCAATAAGCGCCCGCAACGCTTTCTAATTCAATTGCTTTCGGGTTTAATTCACTGGTATTTTCCAGATGAGGCCCCGCGCACAAATCCCACCATTCATTCCCCAGGTGGTAAATTGTGATTGGTTCGTTTTTGATATCTGCCAGAATTTCTAGCTTGTAAGGTTCCTTAATTTCCTGAATCCGGCGTTCGGCTTCTTCACGGCTGACTTCTTCTCGAATAACCGCCAACTTGCGATTAATAATCTTCACCATCTCTTTCTTGATGGCTTTGAGATCGTTTTCGCTAAATGGTTCTGGACTGTCGAAATCATAGTAAAAGCCGTTTTCTATCCAAGGGCCAATTGTAACTTGCGCCTTGGGAAACAGCTTTTGTACCGCCATTGCCATAACATGGGAAGCAGTGTGACGAATCTTTTTTAAGTTCTCCGATTCGCTGGTACGCGGTAAATAGATTTTTTCAACTTGTTCTGACTGTTGAGACTGATTTGATGAATTTGGCGACATTGGCTGCTGAACCGTTGGCGAGGTGATTACAAAAGGTGATTTATCTGAATCTGTAGGCTTATTCAACTATAACGGCTTTGGTTTTTGCTTTTTTCAGCTTTATTTTCCAACTACCGCATTAGTTTATCGCCAGGGAAGATAAATTTTTAATCGGTCAGCTGAGTAGCAAATTCAAGATTTTAGGCGTAGGCGTAGCCCGTCGTAGACATAGCTAAATTAGCTGATGAATTGCTACTCAGTATCAGTTACTTCTCCATGCGGTAGATATGCATACCTATCCAAAGTAACTGTACAAACCCAATAGCAAGACTATATAATAAATTCTGTATTATTTGTTACTAATCTTTACATTATTTGCAAAAGTAAGATTATAATAAATAAAAATAATGTTAAGAAACGTAAATAACGTTAATATTAGTAAGAAAGTTGGCAATATCCTTCTCATTTATGTCAGACTCAAATTTACCAGGGACTGAGTTGCTGAAAACGGTTTTAGAACCCCTGCTGGAAGATTTTCAGCATTGGTTCACGCGATCGCGCCATTTACTCGAAACTGAGCAGTTATCATTTATGAGTGACCAAGAGCAATCTGCTCTGCTCTTACGTATTAAGCAAGCGCAAGATGAACTAAGTACGGCAAAAATGTTATTTGCTGCAACCGATAAACAAGTCGGGATTGATATGGCAACATTAATGCCTTGGCATCAATTAGTAACAGAATGCTGGAATGTTGCAATGCGCTTTCGTCAAGAGCGTGGGTTTAACTAGATGGGAGCATCTGTTAAATTTCCGCAGACTACTTAGCAATGTCTAACCATGAGACGCTAGGGTATGTCATCGAAGATAAAGTACAAAAAGCTTAAGAATTTCTTAACATTATCTGGATTAACAAAATAATGTATCCTATGCTACCGTAAGTGGAATAACGGTTGACAAATAGCTTCATATAAATGTAAGCGCATAAAAGTGCGTTAGAGAGTCATCTTAACTGTGAGCCACAGTCTGGGCGAAACAAAGCGTTACACAAAAATAAGTTTTAAAAATTGTTGTTCTGGAGAAAAACCCGATGTTACACCTACTTTACATTCTTGCTTTTACAATCCTTGCATTTATAGCTGTTGGCAACTTAATTCGTAACTTGATCATGTTCAGTTTTGATCGGGAGCGAACTTACCCAACGAATTCCTCGCCAGTGAATAATCAAGGCAACTACGGTTATTATTCATCAAAAAAACAATTTGTACCCCATCCAGAGTTATTAGATAACGCAGGCAATTTAATTAAGGAGCCGCTTTTGGTAATGCGTTCCATTAACGTTGAAGATGCTCGCCAACATCTTGATGCACTTTACGAAGCATCCCCAGGACATAAAAGAGATAATTCTGAAGAAGCATAACGTAGAGACGCGATTAATCGCGTCTGTTAGCAGTTTGGGTGTAAATGATTGTTGTTTTTACATCCTTAATCTTTCCTATAGCAAAATTTTATTACCATCTGTTGAATTTAAGGCGATCGCATCGTTGGGCTGAAAAGTTAACATCATACTCGCCAGTTAATCCTAAAACCGTAGCACATTACTTATTGGCTTGAGAAAGACAAGAAACAGGTAGTAGTGATAATTCTCTGCTTGTATTCGAGGTTACTAGCATAAAATAAGCTGTGATTTATTATTTAAAAGTGCATTGACCAGATTTGAGTTCATAGTAGATGGCCCACCAGTATCACAACAGACTCGTAAGCGTGGTAAGGGCAATCGGCTTGAAGATTGGAAAAAGACAGTGCGACAAGAAGCTGAAAAATATTGGTCTTCGGAACAAAAAACGGCTACTGGATTGGTTATGCTCCAGATAACCTATTTCTATGATTCCGATCAAATGGATGTAGACAATATAGTGAAGCCTATTCAAGATGCAATTAAAGGATTAGCCTACGTCGATGATAATCAAGTAAGCGATCTCCTAGTTAGAAAGAGAGATTTGTCAGTTAACTTTAGAATAGAAAATATGACCTCGACGACATTGGCGGAAGGTTTTGCCCGTGGCAATGAGTTCTTATATATTGTCGTAATTGATGCTCCTAACCAGGAGGTAATTATTTGATGGAAACTTCAACCGCAAACTTAGAAAGAGAGCGATTGCTGAAACTAGCAGAAGAGTATCGTGAAAAGGGTTACGAAGTTTTTTTTCATCCAAATCCAGAAGACTTGCCTGACTTCCTTAATCACTATCGCCCTGACATGATAGTACGTCGGGGAGAAGAAAATGTAGTTATTCAAGTCAAGTCACGCTCCTCACTGAACTCTTCTTCTAATCAATATTTAGGTAATTTAGCTCAAGCGGTAGAAAAACATCCTGGTTGGAGATTTGAATTAGTAATGACCAACCCAGAGGATACAATGTATTCTCTCAAAGCAGAGACTTCTCTTCAAGAGCGTGAAATAGAATCACAGTTGCAACTAGCGAGGCAACTTACAACGCAACATCCAGAATTAGCTCTCCTATATTCCTGGTCTTTAGTAGAAGCAACTTTGAGACTTATAGCCCAAAAGGAGGAGCTAAGTTTACGAAGATTTGATCCAAGCTATTTAGTAAAGCAATTAGCAATTGAAGGTGTAATTTCAAAATCTGAGTATCAGTTACTAATGAATGCACTCCCATTACGTAATTCTATTGCTCATGGCTTCAAAACTACACAAATTACGCAAAACTCTGTATATGAATTGATCGAGCTTACAGAGCAGCTTTTAAGAAGTCTACACACTGCCGATGAAGGAGATTAATACTGCGTTGGTTGGAGTAGATAGTAGGACTAAGCGTAGGTTCTGAATTTCAGATCATATTATCAAGCATAAAATAGGGAGTAGTAAATTCCCTACTCCCTAATCTGTTTCTATGCTTCGATAACTACCCGCAAATTACCGCGTTTTTTCGCAACGCGACAAGCAGTCGTAGTCCCAGAACGCTCGAATTCTAAATCGAGGATGGTAGGGCCGACTCGCAAATTATGAAATGACAAGCGATTAATCGATTCTGGCAAAGCGGGGTCGATTATTCGCAAGCAGTTATTTTGAGCATCAGGCACTAAGTTAACCATCATTTGCAGCAGTTGGAAAACACTACCTGTAGCCCAAGCTTGGGGAGTGCAGGCAACAGGATACTGTACAGGGGCATTATCACCGTTCCGTTCGTAGCCGCAGAAGAGTTCTGGAGGACGTTGATAAGGTTGCTGACTAGTCATGTCAAATAAACCTTGGAAAAGTTCTAAGGCTTGATCGATAAGACCGAGCGATCGCAATCCCATTGCAATCAGAGCGTTATCATGAGGCCAAACCGAACCAATGTGATAACCCATCGGATTGTAAGCGGGTGACAAACTACTTAGAGTCCGAATGCCCCAACCATTAAACATATCTGGTGCGCGTAACCTTTCTGCCACGCTATAAGCTCTTTCGTGTGTGAAAAGACCCAAATGCAGACAATGACCAGGATTTGAGGTAATACTGCCTACTGGTTTGCCATCTCCATCCAAAGCCAAGGCGCAGAAATCCTGGTCTTCCACCCAAAAATCTCGATTAAAACGAACCTTGAGACTTCTAGCCTCTTCTAGCCAGCGATCTGCTAAATCAAGCCGCTTCTTCATCCTCGCTATTTCTGCTAGGCGTATTTTTGCAGCATAGACGTAAGCTTGCACTTCACAAAGGGCAATTGGGCCGTTGGCTAATTCTCCCTTGTGGTCTACAATACAGTCGTCAGAGTCTTTCCAGCCTTGGTTAGGAAGACCGCGTTTAGATTTACGGAAGTAACTGAGGTAACTGTTTTCTTTCGTATTGCGATCGATCCATTCCATTGCTGCTAGAGCATTGGGCCAAAGTTGCTCTAAGAGTTCTTGATCGTGAGTCCAAGCATAATGTTCGGCATACAGCATCAGCCACAAAGGAGTAGCATCAACTGTACCGTAGTATGGTGTGTGGGGAATTTCTTGACAACGAGCCATTTCTCCCAAACGTAACTCGTGCAGAATCTTACCCGGTTCTTCTTCGCGCCATTCGTCGTCAATTTTGCCTTGGTATGTCGCCAGTAATATCAGGGTTTCTTTAGCAATTTGCGAGTTTAACATCAAGGTTTGGGAAGCGGTAATCAGCGAATCTCGCCCAAATAGCGTAGAAAACCACGGCACTCCAGCCGAAACAGTCTTATGCTTACCAAAAGACTGGCGCAACAAATACATATCTTGCTCGGCTCGCTCAATCACTCGATTGAAAATGCTCTTATCTGAGCTAATGCGGGTAATTTGCTGTACCCAGTTTTGCTCCTCCATCAACTCAGCAGCTTTCGCCTGTCCTAATGTGATGGCGGCGCTTACGGTTGAACTAGATTGGTTGTTTTTCAACATATTCACCCGATAACCCAGCTTTTGAGTTTCGTGAGAAGCCAACTCTAGCTGCCAAACCGCAGTGTAACCCTTGAAATAGTCTGGTTGCCGATGCTGAAATAAAATACGGGATTCCATCACCGAATCATCCAGACCTTGATAGGCGAGTGTTAAAGATTCTTCCCTAAAAATTGATGGGTCTTTGGCTACTGGTGAAACGCCATCGACGATTCTTTCTTCAATCGTCGGTTCTACTAGACGTAAAAGCTTACCGCGTTTTTCTCTGTCGTAGCCCCGGACTTCAAATAAATCAACAAAATCTGCATCAAAGCTGATGCTTAGTTCAAAACTGACGGTTGTTGTGCTGTAGTTAGATACCTCTATTTCTTCAAATAGTGCCCCATTCAGCACCATTTCCCGGCGAATTCCCACAGTTTCGGCTCTTAGGCGTTCGTCGATTCTGGGGTTGGTACACAAAGCTGAGAGTGAAAACCCTTTTTCAGCAGTACTACTAAGAAGAACAGGCGATCGCCCTTCAAGTTGCAACTCCAAACGATTGAGAAATCTCGTATCACAACAAAACAGTCCCATGCTGGGATTGCTATCATTGAGGGAACAGCCAGAAATGTTCCCAATAGCATCTGTCACCAAAAATAAATCATCATCTTTAACCGTCAGTGTCGGTTGCGATCTTTCACTCACAACACAAGGCCACTCCGGGATAGGTAATTGTTCGGCAGGAATAAAAGTTTTTCCATCTAGAAAAATTTTTTCCGATGTCATTAGCGTATCCGGTGTCATTAGCCAAAGTTCCGTGTACAGGTTGTAGATTTTCGCGGTATTTCAAGTAGAGGTCTTTAACCCTCATAACTTGCAGAAAAAAGACTCTCTCTAAAACTTGTTTGAGCCATTGTAGCCAAAATAACTCTTACGTACTGCTGATTAAGTAGCTGTACTTAAATCAATATAAGCAAATATTTATAAATTTATATTTATTAAGTCTAAACTCAAGACTGAAAACTTTAAGAGAACTCCTTAGTCGTTAAATATTCTTAATATACAAGACATATAGAATAGTATACTCAGCAAAAATGCAAAATTCCTAATTTCTCTTGACTATAGGTAGCATTTGTTATGTACACTATTATACTTTGTTTTAAATATCTTTAATGTTTGGTGTTTTATTAGACAAATTTATGATAATTAATTAGTTGATTGATTCTAATCAATAGTTATGGATTGAATTATATGGTAGTAATAGTTTTTGAGTGAGCAAATTTATTTAGTGGATGCAAATATTAAGTAGGCGATGTCTATAGTGGGCTACTGCCAATGCCTGGAATATCAGTGGTTAGTAGACCAATAAGATAGTTAAAATAATACAAATATTTCTCTTTTGCTACTTAATACTGAAAGATTTCAGATGTGCAACCATATTTCAAAGTTAGTTAAGAATGTATATTGGGCTTAGTAGGTTGTCAATTAAAAAATCGATTAGGTAACAAAATGTTGCGCCTGCTTGTGCGGAAAGTGCTTTTTAGCGTTCTTTACATATTGCAACTCTCTATTTAACTTGAGAGTCCCTTGGAATTTGTACAATGCAGCTGTGACGTGGATCTTATCAAGGTTGAGCGTTTAACAATAATTCATGAGCATTTCGACTTCTGTGCTGAGTGATCTGCTAAAGTCCCTACCATACTTGCGGCCCCAGCTATATTTTAAGGCTTCACTAACGGCGCTCTCCCACGCGATGGAAGATCAAGTTTTGGCTGCGACTTTAGCCCAACCCCTTGTAATTGCTAGTTTCCAGCGAGAGCGATTCTACCGCCAAGAAGCTCATCGCTACCTACGACTTGCCTTGCGGAGTAACCAAATATACGTGTTATCTGCACCAGAAACGGATTTTACTAACAGTTCGGAACACTACGAAAAGGTCGCTTTTGAGCCAACGGATGGCTTAAGTCATGAGTGGCATTTGGTAGTGATTGCTGATAATTATGCAACTTGTCTAGTTTGTCGGGAAAGCCTTGGTTCTATTGCTAAAAACAAGCAACTACCGGAACTAAGCCCTAATCTGGATATAGACGCAGCGCGAAGATTTGAAGGAGTTTGGACATCGGAAAGAGGAGTTAGCCTGAAAGTCGCCGAATTGCTGTTAGACAGGATTTTGGTTTACAGGCCAGAACTGGCAAGTAAAATTGAGGAGGCACGTCAGAGGTTTGGGATCGGAGAGCCGCGAAGCCTTTCTGGAGCGGAACAGTTTAACGAATATGCTTGTGACATTGATACAGATCCCTTTGTGCAGCGCTTAGTCACTTACTTGCAAGCTAGTCAGTACAAATTGCACAAAGCTTACCGTTCCATTGCTGCCAAAGCACGAAAAGAACGATTAGTCAATTCTATTAGCACTGCCATTCGGCGATCGCTCGATCCTCACGAAGTTCTCCAAGTGGCGGCACAAGAATTAGGAGAACACCTAGAAGCTTGTCGCTGTCTAATTTACCGCGCTCAAGCCACAGATAGCCAAGCCATAATTGAACACGAGTTTTTGAATCCTGGTATCTTATCGGTTCGTGGGCAAACTTGGGAGTTACAGAAAAATTCCCTCTTTCAGGACATCGTGCAACAAGGGGAGGGGGTTTGTATTAGCGATACACTAAATGACCCTCGTGTTAACAATTCGCCAGGACTTTCCTTGATTGCTAAAAAGTTTGCCATTCGTTCTTGGCTAATGGAACCAGTATTTTATCAGGGGCGATTATTGGGCATTGTGGAATTGCACTATTGCCGAATGCCACCACACGAGTGCCAACCAGGGGAATTGGATTTAGTAGAAGCGATCGCCACCCAAGTCGGAGCAGCCCTTATTCAAGCGGAAGCCTACGCCAACTTAGAAGAACTTAACAAGCAGCTAGAAGCCCTAGACCGCACCCGCAGCAACCTTATAGCCATCACCGGACACGAATTGCGTACTCCCCTATCTACCATTCAAGTGTGCCTAGAAAGTCTCGCTAGTGAGCCGGATATGCCCTTGGAGTTGCAGCAAATTATGCTCAACACTGCTCTTTCCGACTCAGAACGGATGCGAAAATTAGTACAAGATTTCCTCACACTTTCCAACTTAGAAAGCGGTCGAGTGCAATGGCATCCAGAATCCCTCACTCTACAAGAGTGTGTGGATTTAGCACTCAGCCGCAATCGCACCCGTTCTTCAACGGAAAAGCCGCCCCAAATCAAAACTCAAATTGCCGAAAACCTACCTTTGGTTAGAGCCGATGGGGATTGGCTAGTAGAGGTACTAGCAAAACTCATGGACAACGCTTGTAAATTTACGCCCTCTGAAGGAGAAATCACCATTAAAGCGATTTTCAACAGCCGTCAAATGGTCGAGGTAACTGTGGCTGACAACGGACGCGGCATTGAACCGAATCGTTTAGAAATAGTGTTTGACCGCTTCTATCAAGAAGAGGGAGCGCTACGCCGTACCACTGGCGGGACTGGTCTTGGTTTAGCTATTTGTCGTCAAATCGTGAATGGTTGGGGCGGAGAAATTTGGGCAGAGTCAACTGGCAAAGACCAGGGTAGTCAATTTCACTTCACCATCCCCATTGTTCAAAATAGTCACGAGGAAAAGCGGACAAAAGTCAAGAGCAAATAGGAGTTGGGAATGGGGAATGGGGTAAATAATGACAAATGACAAATGACAAATGACTAAAAACTGTTACAGTCTATAACGCGATCGCAATATGATCCTGGTTGCAGTGTTACGATTCCCTAAAAACGTTGAGAGAACCGAACTTTATGGCAGAAACACTCTCTGGACAAACCCCGCTATTCGGTGGTCACACCGGTGGCTTGCTCACAAAAGCACAAGTCGAAGAAAAGTACGCTATCACTTGGACTAGCCCGAAAGAGCAAGTTTTTGAAATGCCTACAGGTGGTGCTGCTACTATGCGGAAAGGCGAAAACCTGCTGTATCTTGCTCGTAAAGAATATGGCATCGCTTTGGGTGGTCAGCAATTGCGGAAAATGAAAATTACAGACTACAAAATTTACCGAATTTTACCCAACGGAGAAACCACTTTAATTCACCCAGCTGATGGTGTCTTCCCTGAAAAGGTAAATGAAGGTCGTGACAAAGTGCGTTATGTAGACCGTCGGATCGGACAAAACCCCAGTCCTTCCAAAGTTAAGTTTAGCGGTGTTACAACCTACGACGCTCCGTAACTAGCTTTTAGTAGCTAATGGGTAATTAGTAATGGGTAATTGGTAAAAAAATAATTACCCGTTACCCATTACCAATTGCCAATTATTTTTGAAAAATAATGATTTTTCCGCATTTCTCCGAGTTTTCCAACCTAGCGCAACAAGGCAACTTTATTCCCGTATATCAAGAATGGGTAGCGGACTTAGATACGCCCGTATCTGCTTGGTATAAAGTTTGTGCAGGTCAGCCCTATAGCTTTTTGTTGGAATCAATAGAAGGCGGAGAAAAACTAGGACGTTATAGTTTAGTGGGCTGCGATCCGCTTTGGGTTTTGGAAGCAAGGGGCGATCGCACCACCCAATTAAACCGTGATGGTTCGCAGGTCGTTTTTGCAGGCGACCCTTTTGCAACTTTAGCCGAATGTTTAGCACCTTATCACCCAGTCAAGTTACCACAGCTACCACCAGGAATTGGCGGTTTGTTTGGGTTTTGGGGCTATGAATTGATTAACTGGATTGAGCCGCGCGTGCCAATCTATCCACAAGATGAGCGAAATATTCCTGATGGCTTGTGGATGCAGGTAGACCACCTGTTGATTTTTGACCAGGTGAAGCGGAAAATCTGGGCGATCGCTTATGCTGATTTACGCGACCCCAATGTAGATTTAAAAGTAGCCTATCAACAAGCGTGCGATCGCGTCACCCAAATGCTCGAAAAGCTATCTCTTCCCCTATCGCCAGAAAAAACTCGATTGGAATGGAAGCCGCCAGGAAGTAGAGGAGCAGAGGAGCAGAAAAGCAAAGAAACAGAGGAATACAAAAGTAATTTCACCCGCCCTGATTTTTGTACCAGCGTTGAGAAGGCGAAAGATTACATTAAAGCAGGCGATATTTTTCAAGTAGTAATTTCTCAGCGACTATCAACACCGTATACAGGCGACCCTTTTGCCCTTTATCGGTCGCTACGCCAGATAAATCCTTCGCCTTACATGGCTTACTTTAACTTTCAAGATTGGCAAATCATCGGTTCCAGCCCGGAAGTGATGGTAAAAGCCGAAACAGATCCAGATGGGGGAGTTATAGCAACGGTACGCCCCATTGCTGGGACACGTCCACGGGGTAAAACTTCCCAGGAAGATGCAGCTTATGCTCAAGATTTACTCGAAGATCCCAAAGAAGTTGCCGAACACGTCATGCTAGTTGATTTAGGGCGGAATGATTTGGGGCGTGTTTGTCAAAATGGTAGCGTCAAAGTTGATGAATTAATGGTGGTTGAGCGCTACTCCCATGTAATGCACATCGTTAGCAATGTTGTAGGTAAATTAGCACTAGATAAAACAGCATGGGATTTATTGAAAGCTTCCTTCCCAGCAGGGACGGTAAGCGGCGCACCCAAGATTCGGGCGATGGAAATTATCCACGAGTTAGAGTCTAGCCGCCGGGGTGTTTATTCCGGTGTCTATGGATATTACGATTTTGAGGGACAATTAAATACTGCGATCGCAATTCGCACAATGGTGGTACATGATAAAACAGTTAGCGTCCAAGCCGGTGCAGGCTTGGTAGCTGATTCTGAGCCAGAAAAAGAATACGAAGAAACACTGAATAAAGCTAGAGGTTTATTAGAAGCGATTCGTTGTTTACGTTGAATTCAAAACCTTGAAAACTGAGAAAAACACATACAAAGGAGCAAAGGAGAATAATAACTCCAAGCTTCTAAACTCTTGTACAGACGCGATTAATCGCGTTTCCCAACTTAGTACTCAGCGCTCATAAAAGCACACTGGTTTTTATTAGTTAATCGTAAAACTGGGCTTGATACAAGTACAGTAACAGTTCGATTTGCTGTATGAGAATCTAGACCAGACTTTAAAAGTTGATTGATCAATATTCTTCTATTTTGAATTACGTATGCTTTACTTTGAACTGCAAGATGTTTAGAAACAATTTCTGCTACTTCTAAACCCATGTATCCACAATACCTTGACAAATTAGGAAGCTTTATAAATCCAATCAACATCAAACTTGTTCCAGAGCTAAAGAAACTTTTTTAGACGTATTGAACAGGAAAAAGAAGTCTTGGTATTTAATCCAAGACCTCTATTGAACTTACTAGATAAATGAACAAACTTACTCATCCTCATTGGCTGAAGTAAATAGCCCAAATAATTCCAGTTACTCCAACAGCAATTAAGAGGTTAGTGAAAAATCGACCAAATTCAACTTCTTGCCCCAGTCCCTTATCGTCTTGACCAACACTGAAAAACAATGACCACGCTTGATTTACATTGATGGTCTCAAATTTGTTGAAATCAGGTCTAAAAACTACTGCTCCAATCAAATCTTTTCTGGGATAATCAAAATCAGTTTTCATAAGTTTGCCTCTAAATTGTTTTATTTGTCAACTGGAGAAAATTGGTAAATCTGAAGCGTCTTCTCTAAAAGCTAGAACATAAACTTTGGGTTCAAATGCAAATCTGTTGAGTTGACCGCGTTCTTAATTGTTATCTGTAAATGAATGTAACTTATTGTAAATATTTTTTGCAATACCTTGACATGGCATAAAAGGTGGTAATAACCGTACTAAGTAGGTAGGGCATTTTGGATTCGTGCGAGAAGACGAGCGATGTATGTATATGACAGCGCAATAGATTTGCTAAAGGATTGTTTGTGTAAATTTGATACATCTAGAGATGTGCGATGTCATAGATACACACAAAAGAATCAATTGCCTTTAATCCAACTTCAGTAAAACTTATAGTTTATATAAGTAGAAGTTATAAAATTATGGCTGAAGAAGTATTGCTTATTTGTAACGAACTTGTTATGTTTCTTTACATAGCGAAATAAAAACAACATCGTTGCGTTAAAGCACGTTGATCAAGGTTTTTTAAATAACTATGCAGTTGAGCCTGCAATTTGCCTTGCCGAGTATCTAAACTCAACGGCAACAAAATTGTCATGCCTTCAGTAGAGTAATGTCTACGATGGATTGTGTCCAAACTGTTGAGTGCCTTTATTAACAGCTAAACGCATTTCTCCTCCGTCTTTTCACATTTGATAGAACTGTAATTTTTTTAGGGAATATCTGCTATGTCTTTTACCATCAAGTCGGCTCAAAGTATCTTTCCTGGGACGTTAGTTGCTGACATTGTTCCAACTGTTGTCGGATCATTCTCTGAACTCAATGCCGAAGATCAACTAGCATTACTCTGGTTTGCTTATACCGAAATGGGTAGAAGTATTACGGTTGCTGCTCCAGGAGCAGCTAACATGATACTCGCACAAGGCTTACTTGAACAAATTAAGCAGATGCCTTTCGATGCTCAAACACGAGTCATGTATGATTTGGCTAACCGTGCTGATACTCCCCTCTGCCGTTCTTATGCATCCTTCACTGTAAACATCAAGCTGGGCTTCTGGTATCAGTTGGGAGAATGGATGGCACAAGGAATTGTTGCTCCGATTCCAGAAGGCTACAAACTTTCTCCCAAAGCTGCTGATGTGTTGGAAGCAATCAGGAATGCTGATTCAGGTCAACAAATTACAATTCTCCGCAATACCGTAGTAAGTATGGGATTTGACCCGAATGCTCCCGGTAGTTACAAAAAAGTATCAGAACCTGTGGCTCCACCAACAGCGCCAGCGTTTCGGACTAAAGTCACCATTGAAGGCATCAGCAACCCTACAGTTCTTGGCTATATCAACAACATGAATGCTAATGACTTTGAAGCTGCGGTTGCTTTGTTTCTTTCTGAAGGTGCTTTGCAACCTCCCTTTGAAAGACCGATTGTTGGTCAAGATGCAATCCGCGCTTATATGCGTGAAGAGTGTCAAGGGTTGAAAATGATACCAGAGCGTGGTATTGCCGAGCCACTGGAAGATGGTTATACCCAAGTTAAAGTCACCGGCAAAGTCCAAACCCCTTGGTTCGGTGCAAGTGTAGGAATGAATATTGCATGGCGGTTTTTGATCGATCCTCAAGGCAAAATTTTCTTCGTAGCAATTGACTTGCTTGCTTCTCCTAAAGAACTGCTCAACTTAGTACGTAAGTAGAAGTTAGATTAGCTGCTGCTTAAGCGTGGATGAGTGAAAGAGCGTAAATGTAGAAATCGCCATCTCACCACGCTTAAGCATTTGAAAACAACCAGTCTCATCGAGAATATAGCAATCCTATTTGAGTTGTGAAAAATATAGATTAGGAAACGAACCGCAAAGGACGCAAAGAAAAGAAAGAAGAAAGAGAGAATTATCACGAATGATTTGGGACTGCTATCTTCTAAAAGATTATTAAATAATTTTAATGTTGGTGCAGAGTTTTAAAATCTCATAATGAGAGATATTTTTAGTAATTATTGATTAGATACTGTAATTTTTGGATAAAAGATGGAGATTTGGAAGGCAGGCTGTATGGATGCTAATGAACTTCTCAAACGCTATTGTGCAGGAGAGAGAAATTTCGCTCAAGTAAGCTTGCACTTAGTTCATCTTGGTGAGGTGTGTTTAGCTGGAATCAATTTGAATCGAGCTAACTTGGCTAGCGCAACTTTATCACAGACTAACTTGCGCGGTGCAAACTTGATTGAAGCAAATTTGACTGCGGCGACCTTATGGAGAACAGATTTAAGTGGCTCAAATTTGATTTTAGTAAACCTCAAAGCTGCTAATCTGATTCGGGCAACTCTTAGGAACGTGGACTTGCATAAAGCTTCGCTGATGAAAGCAGATTTGCGTTTAGCAGACTTGCATGATGCTGACCTCAGTAGTGCAAACTTAGCTGGGGCAGACTTGAGTTATGCTAACCTTAGTGGTGTAAACTTGGCTGGGGCAAATCTCACTGGTGCAAACTTGACTGGCGCAAAGTTGAGCAATACAGACTTGAGTCATGCCAGTCTTGCCAAAGCTATTTTCTGCAAAACGGATTTAAGTGGCGTTGATTTCACGAAAGTAGACTTAACTGGGGTTGATTTGCACTACTGTTTATTTAACGGAGTCACCCTACCTGAACGAAGCTTAATTGAAGCGGGTTGAGCATTTAATTTGAATCATAATTTGAGATTTTGGGAAAGAGCGATCGCAGACAAATAATATCTGTTGAAAGCTTCGGTTTAGCTTATTCATTGGCGATGATTGAATTTTTGGGAGGAGAATAGCGATCGCTAAATACCTGTAATATTTAGTTCTAGAGCCAAAACTGGCGATCGCCCTCTAACATACTGCTTGGATAAATCCCCCTTAAGCGCAGTTTTGCCATTTTATGCGCTCCATATACTGGCATTGGTAAGCGAGGCATTTTTAATGCTCCATAATACAGCAAGGTGAGTTTTAAAGTAGTTTCAACTACCTGTTCTATGGGAGGAGAAATTAAAGCTGGGTGATTTCCAGTGATAACTGTCAAGCGTAAAGGATAAGCAAGACCCATCTTTTCAGTTACTTCAGTTGTTACCAGAACTGCTTCAGTAGAAGAAATACGCAATGCTAAACCTTTTTCTGGTGCAGCTATGGTTTTATTAACCAAATTATATAGTCGAGGAATACTAGACTTTCTACACTCTACTAATATCAATTTGCAGCCAATAGCTTCAGCCCATTCTAGGAGATTAGCAACTTCTTGACCGCAAAAGCGCCCATCACGATAAATCAATACTGTTTTTCCTTCAAACTCCTTTTTTGGTAACAGTGCTTCTAGAAATTGTTTAGGAATTTCTTCACCTTGAATCAAAGTATCTTTTAGCAGATAGCGAATAAACTCTCCTTGCTTCCCATAAAGACGCATACTCGCACAAGCATTCATTGTTCCAGAAAGTTTTGTCTTAGACTCTCTGGAAATATCCAATCCAATGAAACAGTCGGCTATTTCTAGAGGTTCAGCCAGAACAAAAGGTAAATTACCCAGCTTGGCGAGAATTCCTGGAACCACCTGATTGAGAATATTTTTATAATAATTAGGATTCTTCAATGTATCTTCATAAATCATCTGGCTAGCTATCTGGCGACTAAGCAATAGATCATATATTTTGTGATAAAGACTACCACCCTCTTCCTCATCAGCATTACGATCGCTCTGGGGCAAAAACGCTAAAACTATTTCAGGTTTAATTTCCATTAATTCATTGACTACTTCCTCAACTTTTACTCTTGCCTGAGTATCACTTAAGTTTTTTAGCGATATTGATTTGGTAACAAATAGGCTTTCAAATTTATAGCTTTTTAAACGTTCTTTAAGTTTTTGTATAAAGTCATCAAACCCCACCTCACAAAGATTCATAACAGTAATCCGAATTGGTCTGGATGGGTCAGAAAATTTCCTATGGCGACGGTAAACACCACCTCTAGAAAGACCTGTGAGAATTTTCTTTTGAGCGCTAATAACTCCGTTGCCAAATAGCAAGGGTGCATCTTCAATTGGAACTTGTGGTTGCCAAAACAACTCTGGATAGTCACGGCTATTGATGCTGAGTCCTAACTCAAATCCATAAGTACTTAAAGCGTTTTCAGCTTCTTTTTTGTAGGTAGCTAATAAATTTGTTCGTTCTTTGTAAAGAATTTTGGTTTGCTTGAGTAATTCTCCCCAGTTAACCCCAAACTTACTAGCTGTTCCAGATGTAACACAGGGACGCAAAGCAGCCATGCCATATTTATACAGCTTTTTACCTTTACCAAATTTAACAGCCACCAAGAGTTTATTAGATAGAGCATCTTGCAGAGCTTTCTTACTAATTTCATTCTTGGCTTGCTCAATAAGTTTTTGCTTGTGTATCAACGAAGGTTCTTTAATAAGCTGTGTGATAGTACCATTACCTTGGATATCACCAGAAAGAGAGCGAACATCCAGATCAATTAAAAGCTTCTCTGGATTATGCTTATCGGGATGATTAAGATAGAACTCAGCCAAAGTTTTTGTTAACAAAAACTTGCTTTTCATTGTTAAATTAATAGCTGGTTGTAAAGTTCCATGTATTTCGATAGGTTCTGCCCAAAATTTTGCCTCACGTCTTACTTGCACACCATTTTTAGACAACGCAGTTATGGATGCAAAGGGATATGGTTTAGATGTCTTTAATACCTGATAAGCTAATAGAGAAATAACATTTGCTGAGACTGTTTTAGTGAGTGGGACTTCTTGAAACTGCCAAGTGCGATCGATAAAGTCTTTTGTCCCTTCCACAGCAATTTGTTCTAGTATGGATTCCCACTCTATCCCAAAATCCCGCATAGACATAGAATTATTGGATTTACCAATAGCATAAAAATATGGCTTATCCCAAACAACGACTATGTGAGGTAAAATCCGACTAAGATGGAAGCTCAAACTAATGCCTTCCTCCTGCTCAATACCAGGTTTCAGTTGAAAGCACATTATATTAATATTTGAAAAATTTAGACGGAAAATCTCGCTAGAAGATAAAGTTTTTGTTTGACTAATAGTTGAAGCAGCAATCACCTAGAAACCTCACTTACAGAAAATTTACAAATTGAATTAAAGGTACAGTACCTACAGGCACTACCAGGATTGGGAGGAAATATTTTGGCAAAATCATTTGGGTTTTCCCTATAATGCATTCTTTCAATCTCATATCGTTTTGCTATATCTGCTAGTTCTATCTGCACAAATTTGAGTTGTTCAGGAGTAACTGTAATTACGTCAGATGCCAAGGCAGTTTCTAAGTTGTAGAATGAAGCAACAGATGGTTGTTGTGGATAGAGATAGCTAGCTGCTAACAGGTAGACGTAAGCCTGTCGTCGGTCAAAGTCTGATTTACCTGTCTTGAAATCTAAAATGTGAATAGTACCATCTGGCTGTTTAAAAGTGCAGTCAGTTGGTGCATATAGATTGAAAGAATAATTACCCTCTTCGATAATTATCGGTGAAGGAAATCCCTCATCGCCTTTGCTCAACTCAATAATTTGCTTGCCAACTAAAATAGGTTTTTTGTAATAGTTGTTCAGAATCCCAATAATTCGCTCTTGAACTTCGTCTGGCTCTTGATTTAGTTTTAAAATATCTGCAACTTTTTCTACACCTTCAGACTGTGACAAAAGTTGGGGGTCTTGATAAAATTCATAAACCCCGCTTTGTGCTAATTTCCCAATTCGCTGGTGTTTATTATCTTCTAACAGAGCTTTAACTTGAGGCTCTTTCTGACGAACTTTGCTAAAGCCTCGCTTCATATCACAAAACCAGAATTCTTGGCCCACTCGTGAATCTGATAAAGACCAAAGATTATAACTTGCAGATGGTAGCCAAACTTGTCCCATAAGTTTCAATTTCCTATGATGAAAGCTGGCATTTGGTATACCTGCTCTAAATCTCGAATCATAGACAGAATCTCTCTGTTTTTAATTAACAAGAGACTATACACCATCTTATGGTTAGTGGTCAAAGCTTTTAGGAAAAAAACTATATGCTATATCTGTAAATAGACTTTTTACCAATAATTATTTATGTAATTCCATCGCTCATACTATGCCTGTGTATGTTCGTACCTTACGTTTTGTTGCAAGTTGTGTGGTGTGCGCTCATCATCTCATCTGGCGATCGCACCCATAACTAAACTAGAAAGTAAGGTGTTCAGAATAGCTTGTGAACGCCACAACAACTACAGTTAAATTAAAAATTGACTTAACTGATGAGCGATTTTTCAGATGTGTGAGAAAAACCGCGATTATCGACTTGAGTATACAGCATCAAGGAATTATTAATTTTATGCGATCGCTTTTACCTTCTACAACAGTGGTGCGCTAGCCCATAGCGTAACGCACCCAACAAAACGAAACAGTAAAGAAATTAACCACTAAAAACGCGACTGCGCCACTCATTCAACCGAGCCTCTACAATTGTGGCAGACCGTCGGGCATCAGCAACCTGCTCTTGCAAAGTTGCAATCTGTTAAAGTCAAGATTAATTTATCAAGTTTTGGAGACTTTTTTAGTTACATTTTCTAACAAACTTAGACGGCTAACTGTTAATAAGTAACAGCTAATTATCGTGAACAATTAGCAATTAAACATTAACAATTAGCCGTCAACCCTCTTAAGGGGTATTTAAAATCCAAAATGTCAAAAGGATGTCCGCAGTATATTAACTCTCAAACTCGCTCATCAAATTTAGTAGAAGAACCACCGTATTTTATCCAGTATTGTTTCAGAGTATGATGAGGGGTATGTAAACTGGCTTTTGCCTGATATAAAATTACTTGGCGATGATCGCCCATCCAGATTTTATTAATGGGTTCAACGGATATTACTGTTCCTCCTAAAGAAGCAACACATTCAGAAAACCTCTCAATCGTTGTATACTCTAATGTCTCGAATATGAAAAAGTTACCCGAACAAATTAAGTGGCGACTGCGAATCCAGCAACGCATCTTTTTTTCAGCCTGTGGAGGTAACATTTTATATTTAACAGATTCAAGCTGAATTAACATAATGCTTTCACTGCAAGTAATTCATCAGCAAAACTTTCGCGTTTTTCAAACCGCAAAGGGCCAGCAGTTGAACCCCATATTTGCTTATGGGTTTCAATATCTATACCTTTATCTAGACTTATCCAAGTATGCTCAGTTATTTCTACTTCACTGACTAGATATGTCTGACATCCATTGCGGTTAATCAGACATTGATTACCAGGTTCCACACTACCCCGAAACATTTCACCCTCTCGCTGGAAAACCATTGAACAGTTATAACGCCGTTTGATACACTCTGGGGTGATGGTTTTGAGGATATCTAATTCACGAGCAGCACCAGCATAAAGCATCTGGTCTTTTAAGCTGTAATTTTCGATATAAATGCGATCGCCACAATCCACTAGTTTATGTACTCCCTGGCGATAGGGTGTCCATAAATCGTGATCATAGGCTTGTTCTGAATAAAAACCGATGGCAGAAAAAAATTCAATCGGTAAGGGACGGAAAAAAATGTGAATGTGGGCGTAAAGTTGCGGATTTGCAAAAGATTGCTTGTAGTTGCTAAAATCTCCCGCCATCCAACAGGCTAAGGTGAGCAAATCGCTAGCGTTGCTGCTAGATTCACTGGGCGCTATTGTCATCTTCAACCTCAGTAGTGACAAAACTAGATGATTACTTCTATGTTGTAACCTGATATTGCTAACTGGTTGAACCAGACAAAGAGCGAATTTCCGAAGAAAAGGAAGCTGTTGTCACGCCCTTACCATCACTGGTTTTAATTGTCGCTACCCGAAATCGCAGATTTGGGGTAGCAAACCAAATTCGTTCCTCAGCCGCAGCAAGTTCATACTCTGTCACTAGGGTAAAAATCCCATCGTCGCTCAAATGATATTTACCCACTGCGGGGATTGTTTCGGCGTATCCTTTATCACGTAAGAGTTTGCCTCTAGAAGGATTTTCTATATCTGGAATTGGTACTAGTACGGTACTACCAGAAATTGGTTTATCGTCCCAATCTGACTCGCCTTCCCAAGTCATCCGAAAGGGATGGGTAATACTGCCAGCGTCAATGTCATACAATTGACAGATTGCTAGTACCGCCGGATCATCGTTAGATAAAGGCTCAATGTCAATGTTAGATAGTACTTGTTCAAAGTGGGCGAATGCTAAATGATGACCGCTACGCTGCGATCGCCATCGTCCAATTGAAAGTTTAAAGAATTCAGTAATTTCCATTAGAAAAGTGATTCTAAAAAGTAGTTTACAATCCAAGATATCTCTTGGTTAAATAGTTCTTCTCCCAGTCTATGTACTAGTTTTCTTGACCACAATTGCATTTGGGAATTGGGAATTGGGAACTGACAAAATTCTCCTCTGTCTCTATTGTCTCCCCATTCCCCATTCCCCATTTACCTAATTAAGCAACTTCAGTAATACTGATGATTTTGCCGCCAGTTCTATGAATGTTTTGCACTTGCCGAGACAGTTGATTGTAGTTAACTACATATTCAAGGTTGCCCAGACGAGTCCGAAGATTTGCTGAACCTTTGACTGCCTTAATTAAGAAGCGTTTACTGGTGCTGCTTACACTAGAACCAGCAACAGGCGTTTTGATGGATGTGGGTAAGTTTGCACCTATGTCGCTAATCAGCTTGGCTTTGCGATCGCTATCGCTGCTAGCTACTCCTCTCAACAAGGCAAAGGTGCGGTTGAAGGTGACATTCTTAATCCCTATTTGGGAGCTATTGCTGCGAGGATAAGGAACAATATTTTCGCCAAAATTTTGCTGATACTCTTCGCTATCAAGATAGGAGTCGATCTCAGCATCGTAGCCCTGTTCGCTATATATGCGGACGTGTTGAGAAATTTCTGCTTGATCGGCAGGAGGACGGCCTAGCAAGTGTTTGAAGTTCAGTTCTATGAACCGATATTGGGAAGAAGAACTGAAAAACAAGGATTGATACAGTTCTGATTTCGCAACGATGGTGACAAATTCGCGGACGCTGATTTTGCGATCGCGTAGTTGCGATTCAGCAGAGGCTAGGCGCTCACTTTCTAGCAAATGAGCATTGCCCAAAACCTGTTTGTAAACTGCTCGAATCAGTGTTTGTAATTCGCTTTCGCTAGTATTGGGGCGCAGTTCAACATTAGGTGAATCAATAACCCAAAGTGACATTGAAGTATCTCCTTAAAAACGTGAATTAAATGAAACTTTCGAGCATCCTAACCCTGATGTAGGTAGAATTAGCCTCAGTTGTCAGTTATTTTTGCTACTGACTAGCGGTTGTAAAAGTTTTGTTTTTTAAAGTGCGTTAGATATCTTCGTATATGACAACTGACGGCATTGATCAAATCTTAGATTAGCGATCGCTTTTAATGAATGATGAATACTGGGCATTTAGTCATTGGAAACTGAGTACTGCGGAAATTCTTCCTCAATCCCTAATCCCCTAGTTCTATCCTTTAAACAATCTTTGTGATGCTCATCTTTTTCCCAAGCTTAGTTTGTGGATAGTTTCTCTAGTTGACAGGAGTAATACTGGCAATTACGCCGCCTTGTTTGTGAATCCGTCGATACTCTTGTGAAAGCTGATTGTATGACCCCTAATCGTGATGCTGGTTCAAAAGCCATTCAAACTATCTCCCAGTTAACAACTAAATTTTATGAGAAGGATATTCAGCAGATGTTAAAAAGCTTTACATCGCTATGAAAAAGGAGAGGTCGTGGAGACTTTAAATCCTTATTGGTCTTGATGATTTAAGTTTTTACATCGTTTAATGCCTTTACACATTCTGATACGATGCCGAAGCTATATTTGTTAAAATTTGTGAAGTTAAATAAGGCTTTAGAGAAATTTCAGCTTGCTTTTAGTATCTGATTTGCCATTGACATAGAGGTGATGATATTGTTGTTTTCCCTTGAGCAAGAGTATTAACCGTACTGAATCATCGAGTTTATCTTGATAAGTGGGCAAGAATAAATCAAACTATGTTACGTAATATAAATTGAATGAAATTGGTTTTTAGGTAAGCATATTTAGTGGCTTACAACAAGCCTTATCGAATTTGGAAAGTAGCCAGTTGGCTGATTAAATGGTCAAAATAGGGAGCAAGAGTTTCCTGCTGATTGGCTGGATACCTCTTCAAACTAGCAGCCTTGATGCTTTTTAAGCCTAAGAGCATTGCATCTAGCGGAACTTGTAATTCTTGATAAAGTAAGTTCATATAGTGCAGTCCTGTGGGATTCGTATACTCAGCGTGTCCACCTGCTATGCCATAAGTAATACAGCGAAGAAAATGCCAAAAATCGCGCCAGCAAGCTTGGGCGCGTTCAGGGGGATAAAGTCCACCTCCAGGCTGGGTAATTTCAGGATAAGTTGCTAAAACCTGTTCTCTAGCTTCATCAACGATTTCGGCGGCGCGATCGCGTAACAATACAGCAACAGGAATCAACTCAGAATTATCTGGTGACAAAGTTGCAATCTGCAATAAATCTTCGTCGTCCAGATAGCGGAAAGCATCATCCGCAGCTTGAAATATGGCGATCGCAGCTTTTGGATGGGATTCCCACTGAGCAAAGCTGATAATTCTCGCTTTGGCTATTAATTCTTTGACGGTTTCGTTTAATTGAGTCATTGGTTTAGGGCATTGGACATTGGGTTAAATCTTCCCAAATGCGATCGCCATTTTTTGACATCTGTAAAATAAAGTAAAGAATAGCTCTACCAGATGCATCTATGGAAATCCATCAAATCCAAGCTGAACTGAAGAATCCAGATTTTCACAATCGTTTAAAGGCGATCGCAGCCCTCAATGATTATGAATCAGAAGTTGCAGTTCCACTGCTCACAAGTAAACTTCATGACTCAGAATTTTTGGTGCGTTCCTTTGTCGCCAGGGGTTTGGGAAATCAACAATCAGCAGATTCCTTTGCTGCTTTGATGCAAATTATGAAATTTGATGATACTCCTAATGTGCGGGCTGAAGCGGCAAATTCGTTATCGCTATTTAGCAGAGTCGCAGTTTCTCATTTAGTTCTGGCATTTTATCAGGATGACCACTGGCTAGTTAAACGGAGCATTTTGGCTGCGATCGCAGAAATGGATTGTCCTGAAGAACTATTTGATATCTGCGTTCAAGGTTTAAAAGATGAAGATTTCACAGTTCAGGAATCCTCTGTTGATGGACTCGGCTTGCTAGCTAGTTCTAGCCAACATAATGGGGCACTATCCCAAATACTAACGCTAGTGCATGATGAATCTTGGCGGATGCGCGTGCGAGTTAGCTATGCCCTCAAACGCTTTGACGAGCCGGAAGCAAAAGCAGCCTTGAACCAACTCAGACAAGATGAGGATCACCGAGTTATTGGAGCAGCTTTAGAAGACTTACTACCACAATAGTGTTGTGATAAAACTTATTTCAAAAAGAGTCAATATCTTATTTCACCTTAAAATTGATTAAAATATCCGGCTAATCGACCAAAATCTGGAAGAAAAGATCAAATTTTTTGAGATGAGGAGGCATTTGTGACTGATATACAAACTGGTCAAATGACTTGGCGACCACCAGGTTCCTCAGAGTGTGGTTTACATTTGCGACATAAAGCTTTCGAACCGTGGCGATCGTATAAAGAATTTCCTCAATATGCTCTACCCGATCCGCCGGGTTTTTCCGAAGGATACGCTACATTTTTAGCACTTCTCAAAAATAACTGGCAGCTGGTGTAAACTCACTACACAACATTTCAAATTTTGGATTTTAGATTTATTTAGCCCACAAAAAGCGCGGCTTGAACTTAGTACCATGTTCGGATGAATACTTGTAATAATAACATGATATAGGAATCTGGTTTGATTTATGAAAACATACGTAGTGGCGTGGCAAGGCTAAATTGTTGCGAAAAAATTTGTAGGTTGGGTTGAGGAACGAAACCCAACACTCCGATCCATGTTGGGTTTCGCGTTGCTCAACCCAACCTACATCTAATGGACTATTTTAGCCTTGTCACGCCACTACAACACCTAATTTTGTTCAAAAATCAAATATGATTCCTATATGACGCGGAGAGTTTTGAATTATTAAGTAATTAAGCGAACTTGATATTAAAATCTAAAATCCAAAATCCAAAATTGGCACATTCAAGCATTCAAACTTTCACGAGTTGTTTTCCGAGTGTAGGCGTTCCAAACATCAAGTTCTGAATATGGACGGCTTTTAAGCATAGCTTTAGTTGCTTCTGCGAGTCCTTGGGCTAAAGTAAAATCTGCCCCAGCGATACTTTGAAGATGTTCCATCTCTACATCATAAAGATCAGTTGCTCGCAGGTCTGCATTCCGCAAATCGGCTCCAGTCAATCGAGCATTTCGCAAGCAAGCCCCAGTCAAATAAGCTTTCGTAAGGTCAGCACCACTTAAAGCCGCACCTTGCAAATTTGCTCCTGTCAAGTCAGCACCACTCAAGTAGGCTCCACGCAGATTAGCACCTCGTAAATCTGCGTTTCGTAAAGAAGCTGTATTCAGAAAAGCACCATTGAGATTAGCACCCGGCCCCACCGCTCCCGAAGCTTTGTAGTTATATTCTTGGGGCCATTTCGTTTGTGCATCATAACGCGCTACTTGTAGTTTGACTTCCTCCAAATTGGCACTACTGAGATTTGCTTGCTGGAGGTTAGCACGGTTTAAATAGGCTCCCTGCAAATTAGCCCTGCTCAAATCGGTTCCTTGCAGATTAGCACCTCGCAAATCAGCCCCACTCAAATCGGCATTAGTCAAGACTAGCCCACTCAGATCGGCTCCTAATAGCTTGGTTTTACTCAAGTTAGCTTGTTGTAAATCAACTTCTCTAAGATTGAATTGATACAAATCCGCCCAATCTAAATGGATTCCGGCTTTGAGGGCTGTTAATATTTCTGGAGTCGGATTAGGGCGATCGCTAGTAGTAAATTGAATTTCACTATTTGTCATCAGTTGATAAAAATATAACTTTTGGAGTTATTCTACACTTTAGCGAAATCAGGACTTCATCTCATTAGTCAGTATTCAATAACGCCAAAATTTGATAAAACGAGGTTTTAAAACAGATGCATTTAATACCACCCTTGTCAATGATCGACTTCTTCCGTAAAAGTGAGGGGACATGGTTTACAGAACGCTCCGTTCATCATTTTGACTCGGCGGCGGATGAGTCGGGGCAGTCGAATTTGATCATTAAAGTCATAGAAAAGGACGATCCGAAAGTCCAAGAAGTCTGCAAAGCTCAGGGGATCGATCCTACTAAAGCAACAGGTGGTGCTAGCTTTGCATGGCAGGGTAATCTAGATACCAGGCTGCCTAATAGCGAGAATGCTGCAATTTTGGTTGATGTTCCCGACGAAACGAGGCGTTTTGGAAAATTGATCCGCAACCAAGGCTACGTTGAAAGCATTCCCGTCGTGAGTCGGTATCGGTTTGCCGACGATGGAGTGTTAACCATTGATACTGACTATGACAATAATCAAGGTCAAGAACGTTGTTGGTTTATTACTGATGATTTTCGGGTCAGAGTTAGTACCGTGCGAATGATGAACGGCGTTAACCTAATGACTTATTGTTCCGAGCGTCGTTGTGTTTCCCAAGAACTGCTAGAGCAAATGATCGCTAGAAATTCTGCTGCATAAGGAGACGCAATTAATCACTTCTGTACAAAAGGTAGGAGTTAAGTGATTAATTCCCAATCCCCCATTAAGGAATGTTGCTTTGTTTCTCAGAAATGAGACGTGCATGATTGCCATCATTTATTTTCATGCAAGGGTTAACAAATCATGCTCCATGTATAAGCCTTTCCTGGAATTTTTAGAAAAAGAGCTATTTCAGCGATTTGATTTACAAAGTAGGGTCATTCCCCCTAGTTTGGAATTCAAAGTTAGCGATCGCGGCAAAAACCCTGCAACCATCCGCAGTTGGTGTTACCAATCTCAAGAGTTGCGGAAAATTCGCTATACCTATATTGATGCCGGAGAAAGCGCCCAAATTTTTAACAGCGTGATTTATCCTAGTCATCACTACGATTTACCTCTGTTAGGGATTGATTTCTTATCTTTTGGTAAAGTCAAAAACCTGATTGTGCTTGACTTTCAGCCTTTATTTCAGGATGAAGGTTATCACAAAAAATATATAGTTCCTCTGAAATCTCTTCATGATAAATACCCGGATTTGGCGCAAAACTTAGAAATGAAGTTTTATGATGCCAACCAGTATTTTTCTAAGTATCTGTTGTTTGCCAAAACAGACCCTAAAACAGTTGCAACACGAGTGTTTGAAGCTTTTCAGGATTATTTAAACTTGTATTGGCAAATGCTAGCAGATGCAAAACCACTCGACGATCCTGAAGATATCCAACGGATTGTCAAAGCTCAAAAAGACTATGACCAATATAGTGCAGACCGCGATCCAGCATCTGGTCTGTTTAGCAGTTACTTTGGTCATGAATGGGCGGAGCGTTTTCTCCATGAGTTCCTATTTGAAGATGCTGTTCCTTTAGCAGTTAGTGCCAGCAAAAGATAATCGTTGGTTGAAGTTAGAATTTTAAATTGGAGCAAAGCGACGTGACACTTTATCAGCCATTTCTTGATTATGCGATCGCCTACATGCGATCGCGCTTAGATTTACAACCCTATCCGATTCCTACTGGGTTTGAGTCTAAGAGCGCTATTGTGGGTAAGGGCAAGAATCAGGAAGAGGTTGTCACCACTAGTTACGCCTTTCAAACTGCAAAATTACGGCAAATTCGTGCTGCTCATGTCCAAGGTGGTAATTCGCTGCAAGTGCTGAATTTTGTGATTTTCCCCCACCTTAACTATGATTTACCCTTTTTTGGGGCGGATCTGGTGACATTGCCAGGAGGACACCTAATTGCTTTGGATATGCAGCCTTTATTTCGGGACGATCCAGCATATCAGGCAAAATATACAGAACCAATTCTGCCTATTTTCCATACTCATCAACAGCATCTATCTTGGGGAGGAGATTTCCCAGAAGAAGCACAGCCATTTTTCTCTCCCGCTTTTTTGTGGACTCGTCCCCAGGAGACGGCTGTAGTAGAAACTCAGGTATTTGCCGCTTTCCAAGACTATTTAAAAGCTTATCTGGATTTCGTAGAACAGGCAGAAGCTGTAACAGATTCCCAAAATTTAGTAGCCATTGAGCAAGCCCAACTGCGATACCTGCGATATCGGGCTGAAAAAGATCCAGCACGGGGGATGTTTAAACGCTTCTATGGTGCTGAATGGACTGAAGAATATATCCACGGCTTCTTATTTGACTTGGAGAGAAAATTAACAGCTATCAAATAGCAGGCTGAATTGAATTAAACATAATTCTTGTGGATGGGCATCTTCCACCCAGCTTATGCAATCAATTTAAATGGAGAACAGCTTAAGGGACTTCCAAGAAATAAATTACCTAAATAAACCTAGACGCGAAGCGGCTTGCCCCAGGCTACCGCAGAGACAAGGCAGCGCGGTCTTGGGGGTTTCGAAGTCCCTAAGTAGTCAAGAAAAATTTACAGTGGGCTTTGCTAGTGACCCTTTCACAAGAGAAGTTATGGAAACTACTGTATAAATATCTATCTTTAGACATATTTTATGAGCAATATCTGCTTGCTCAGTACACTTCGGATAGTGGATTGACTTAAATGCATTAACTTCTGTTATGATTTGTATACTTCTAATGTTATGATTCATGTTGTGCTTTTAAGTTACCAACCAGTAACTGTTTGCTGGTTTAAGCTAAAATAACCTAATTTAGAACTTAAGAGCCAATTCAAGCAAACTTAGAAATTTTTTAACATCCAACCGTTCCTTAATAAAGTTAAAGTTTTGTTACTGGTAACTCAGATATATTTAAATTCTGAATTTTCAAGAGTTACTGAGGTAGGTATGTTGAATACTGACCATTAACTTGACTGAATGCAAGAGGAATTCTACTGTCATTCTGAAGCAAACAGAATGTAGGAGTTTAGTGAGATAAGGTGCGATATTAATGCTAAAAAACAGCGAACTAACGATTAACCAGGGTTCTAATCTCAAACTAAAGCTTGGAGAGCAACAATACGAGCATTTTTCTAGAGTAGAAGTTTTGCGGAATCGTACAATTGGAAAGCCATTAGGTTAAATAAATATAGTGGAATAAATCTTAATTTAAGATGAATTCCCAAATTTAAAATCAACAATCCCGGAAGAAGCAGGCAAGCATTATGCCCATATATTGCTAGTGGGACTAGTTGATTAGTTTGAGGTTATTCCGATTAAAGGTTAACCCACACAAAGAATTTACTCAAATGAATGGTGTTGTTTAATAACATCACGAGTCAGCAATATTTATTAGCTTTTTATTGAAAGCTAGTTTTGTCATGACTTTTATCTAATAAAGATAAAAAGCGTAATCTGTTGCTGGCGTGCGTTCGTGTAAATCGCAGTTATTACCGAAATCTTCCAATTTTTGCAATAAAGGTCATACAGACATGAATAAGGTTCAAGCATCCTTTGAAGCTACAGAAACTGCATTTCACGTACAAGGTTACGAAAAAATCGATTTTAGTCTTGTCTATGTGAATGGTGCATTTGATATTAAAAACAGGGAAATAGCAGATAGTTATAAAAAATTTGGTCGCTGTTTAACTGTCATTGATGCCAATGTTTATGAACTTTATGGACAACAGATAAAGTCATATTTTAGGCACTATGACATTGATCTGACAGTATTTCCCATCATCATTACAGAGCCAGCTAAAACCCTTGAAAGCTTTGAAAAAATTGTCGACGCTTTTTCCGACTTTGGCTTAGTTCGTAAGGAACCGGTCTTAGTTGTTGGCGGTGGTTTAATTACTGATGTAGCTGGGTTTGCTTGCGCTGCTTATCGTCGTAAGAGTAACTTCATTCGGGTTCCGACAACGTTAATCGGTTTAATCGATGCAGGTGTAGCGATTAAGGTAGCAGTTAATCATCGCAAATTAAAAAATCGCTTGGGAGCATATCATGCACCTTTGAAAGTTATCCTCGATTTTTCCTTTTTGAAAACCTTGCCAACGGCTCAAGTTCGTAATGGCATGGCAGAGTTGGTGAAAATCGCTGTAGTTTCTAACTCGCAAGTGTTTGAAATGCTATACGAATATGGCGAAGAACTACTTTCTACTCACTTTGGACACGTGAATGGGACACCGGAACTTAAAGAGATTGCCCATAAACTTAACTACGAAGCAATTAAAACCATGTTGGAGTTAGAGACTCCAAACTTGCATGAAATCGACCTTGATCGCGTCATAGCATATGGACACACTTGGAGTCCTACCTTAGAGTTAGCGCCTCATGTACCCCTATATCATGGTCACGCCGTCAATATAGATATGGCTTTATCTGCAACCATCGCAGCACAACGAGGCTATATTCCAACAGAGGAGCGCGATCGCATTCTAGACTTAATGAGTCGCATCGGTCTATCACTGGATCATCCTCTACTAGATGGGGATTTGCTCTGGGATGCTACCCACTCTATAAGCTTGACACGAGACGGAAAACTACGTGCAGCCATGCCTCGGCCTATTGGTGAGTGCTTCTTTGTCAACGATCTGACTCGTGAAGAACTTGATGCTGCCTTAGCTGAACATAAACGTCTTTGTGCTAAATACCCTCGTGGCGGTGAAGGCGTTGATGCCTACATTGAAAGTCAAGAAGCTCAACTCTTGGGGGTCTGAAGACATGACGAGTATTTTAGGACGAGAGACAGCTAGGCCAATAACGCCACACAGTATTTTAGTAGCGCAACTACAACAAACCCTGAAATTAGCAGAAGAAAGTGGCATTCCCGTAGAGATATTAGATTCTCTGCGTCAGGGAGTTCAATTAGCGGCGGGGTTAGATCCCTATCTGGATGATTACACAACTCCCGAATCAAGTGCCTTGACAGCATTGGCGCAAAAAACAAGTCAAGAAGACTGGAGTAAACGTTTCAGCGATGGTGAAACAGTGCGCCAACTAGAACAAGAAATGTTGTCAGGACATCTGGAAGGACAGACATTGAAAATGTTTGTTCATATCACTAAAGCAAAGCGCATCCTAGAAGTAGGAATGTTTACAGGGTATTCAGCCTTGGCAATGGCAGAAGCACTACCAAGCGATGGGCAACTTATAGGTTGTGAGGTTGACTCCTATGTAGCCCAATTTGCTCAAGCTTGTTTTCAGGAATCTCCCCACGGCAACAAAATCGTTGTAGAAGTAGCACCTGCTTTAGAAACACTCCACAAGCTGGCAGCAAGAAAAGAATCATTTGATTTAATCTTCATTGATGCCGATAAAAAGGAGTATGTAGAATACTTCCAGATCATCTTAGATAGTGAATTGCTGGCTCCTGATGGGTTAATCTGCGTGGATAACACTTTGTTGCAGGGACAAGTTTACTTACCACCAGAACAACGCACCGCCAATGGTGAAGCGATCGCTCAGTTCAACCGTGTTGTCGCCGCAGATCCGCGTGTAGAGCAAGTTCTGTTACCCATCCGAGATGGTGTGACTCTGATTAGACGCATCGCGTAACGAAGTTTGTAGAGACGTTGCAATGCAACGTCTCTACAATAAATACAAAGGAAAGACTTATGGCACAATCAATTTCTTTATCTCTGCCTCAATCCACAACGCCTTCATCAGGTGTGAGGCTGAAGATAGTGGCTTTATTTAAAACTCTTGGTACTCTAACCTTATTACTAATAGCCTTGCCGTTCAATGCTTTTATAGTTTTGATATCTTTGCTGTGGGGCATTGTGCGATCGCCATTTCCGAAAAAAGCTGTTGTAGCTGCTCATCCTCTGACTATCTTGGTGAGTGGGGCAAAGATGACTAAGGCATTGCAACTTGCCCGATCTTTCCATACAGCAGGACACAGAGTTATTTTGATTGAAGGTCACAAATACTGGTTGTCTGGTCATAGATTTTCTAAGGCGGTAAATCGTTTTTACACAGTTCCGGCTCCGCAATCAGAGCCAGAAGGCTATATCCAGGCGCTAGTAGAAATCGTCAAGAAAGAAAATGTTGACATTTACGTACCTGTATGCAGTCCTGTAGCTAGCTATTATGACTCTTTAGCAAAGCCTGTACTATCAGAATACTGCGAAGTTTTCCATTTTGATGCAGATATAACTAAGATGTTGGATGATAAATTTGCCTTTACCGATCAGGCGCGATCGCTTGGCTTATCTGTCCCCAAGTCATTTAAAATCACAGATCCTCAACAAGTTATTAACTTTGACTTTAGTCAAGAAACCCACAAATATATTCTTAAAAGTATTGATTACGACTCCGTTCGCCGTTTAAATTTAACCAAACTTCCCTGCGACACTCCAGAAGAGACAGCAGCCTTCGTCAACAGTTTACCCATCAGCCCAGAAAAACCTTGGATTATGCAAGAGTTTATTCCTGGCAAAGAATTATGCACTCATAGTACAGTGCGGGATGGAGAATTAAGATTGCATTGCTGTTCAGACTCTTCTGCCTTTCAGATTAACTATGAAAATGTCGAAAATCCCCAAATCCGTGAATGGGTGCAACACTTTGTCAAGAGTTTGAAACTGACTGGACAAGTGTCTTTCGATTTTATCCAAACTGAAGACGGTACAGCTTACGCGATTGAATGCAATCCCCGCACTCATTCAGCAATCACAATGTTCTACAATCACCCTGGTGTTGCAAACGCCTATTTTGGTAAAACTCCCCTAGATGCACCTCTGGAACCCCTAGATAGTAGCAAGCCCACCTACTGGATATATCACGAAATATGGAGACTAACTGGTATCCGTTCTTGGAAACAACTACAAACATCGCTTCAGACTATGGTGCGAGGCATCGATGCCATTTATTGCCTTGATGATCCTGTACCATTTTTGACTTTATATCACTGGCAGATTCCCTTGCTTTTAGTCAAAAATCTTCAACAACTCAAAGGCTGGGTGAAAATAGATTTCAATATTGGTAAATTGGTGGAATTAGGTGGAGATTAAAATAATTCGTAATGATGCTCGTCGCAAGAGACGCGATGAATCGCCGTCTCTACAATTTAGGATTTTTATCAAAAACCCTTAACCGAATCGTATTGCGACGGATATTGTATAAATTTTAACGGTAGATAAAAAGATAAATCATGCCAGCACTTCGTATTCTTCAATTAGTTGGGTCTGCACAGGATGATTTTTACTGTAACTTATCACGACTTTACGCCCAAGACTGTCTAGCAGCAATGGGGCGATCGCAGTATGATTTTCAGATTGCATACATCACACCCGATCGCCAGTGGCGATTTCCTACTTCCCTCAATCTAGAGGATATTGCCGTCGCCAAACCAATGTCTTTGTTTGAAGCTATACAGTTTATAACGGCACAAAACATTGACCTCGTGTTACCGCAGATGTTTTGTATTCCGGGAATGACTCACTACCGGGCTTTATTTGACCTGCTGAAGATCCCTTACATTGGTAATACTCCAGATATTATGGCGATCGCAGCCCACAAAGCCAAAACCAAAGCAATTGTCGAAGCAGCAGGGGTACAAGTACCTCGTGGAGAACTACTCCGTCAAGGAGACATTCCAACAATTCCACCTCCAGCAATCATTAAACCGGCAAATTCCGACAACTCTTTAGGAGTAGTCTTAGTCAAAGATATTACCGAATATGACGCTGCCTTGAAGGAAGCATTTGAATATGCAGATGAGGTGATCGTAGAAACATTCATCGAACTCGGTCGAGAAGTCAGATGCGGTATCATAGTCAAAGACGGTGAGCTAGTGGGTTTACCTCTTGAAGAGTATCTGTTAGACCCTTACGAGAAACCCATCCGTAGCCATGCAGATAAACTCAAAAAAACGGACGATGGCAATTTGGGTTTTGCTGCTAAAGACAATATGAAGTCTTGGATTGTAGACCCTAACGACCCGATTACCCAAAAGGTTCAGCAAGTGGCTAAGGAATGCCATCAAGCTTTAGGCTGTCGCCACTACAGTTTATTTGACTTCCGCATCGATCCAAAAGGGCAACCTTGGTTCTTAGAAGCCGGGTTGTATTGTTCTTTTGCTCCCAAAAGCGTGATTTCCTCTATGGCGAAAGCATCGGGAATCCCTCTAAATGAGCTATTCATGACGGCTATCCATGAAACATTGGGCAGTAAAGCGTTGCAGAATTGATAGTCAATTTCTTGGCATAGATTTTTCTTGTTTTAGTCTATGGGTGCGATCGCTTGTTGTAAAGGCGTAATGAATTACGTCTTTACCAGATGATAAATTTTAAAATATTTTCAATAGCTATAGGAATTCGGTTTGATTCCTGAAAATATCCGTAGGATGTGTTAGCGACAGCGTAACGCATCAAACCCTTGATAATAGTGCGTTACGAACTCCGTTCTAACACACTCTACAATACCTATAGGACTTACGCACACTCTACGAATTCTTGGCGTTCTTGGCGTCTTGGCGGTTCGATAAATTAAGCTTTTCGGCAATTTTTGCGTAAGTCCGTAAGTCCTAACCTAATTTCGTTCAAAGATCAAATAGTAATCCTATATAAAGCTTAAGTAAATGTCTAATTCTCCTAGTAAATCGATAGGTTTTATTTTAATAACTCATAGTAAGCCATTACAAATTTACAGGCTGATAAATAAGTTAAATAGTATGTTCAATTATCCTTTAATTGTTTGTCATCATGATTTCTCTAAATGTGATTTATCTGTAGATAGGCTCTCAAAAAATATTTTACTAGTAAGTCCTCATTTACAAACTAAATGGGCAGATTTTTCTATTGTAGAAGCTACAGTGCAGGCATTAAAATTAATGTACGAAGTTCCAGAATGCCCCGATTGGTTTGTATTACTTAGTTGTGCAGATTATCCCATTAAAACTGCAAAGCAAATATTGGATGATCTGACTTCAAATTATTATGATGCTTATATTCAGCATGAAAAAATTACATACGAGACTTATAAACATGAACTAAGACCAAATATGTTATGGTTGAAAAATTCCTATCAACGATATTGTACAAAATCGTTTTCTTTCAATTCCTCAAAGCAATACTTAGCGAATCTGGATCTAAAAGTATGCTTGGAACATCCGCTATTAACAAAACCTTTCCTTCCTTTTTCAGAAAAACTTGCTTGCTTCAGTGGAAGTCAATGGTTTTGTGCAAATAACAAAGCTGCTAACTACATTATTGATTTTCATAGCGAGAGAAATGCACTAACCTTACACTACAGTAAGCTTAAGTATGCAGATGAGTCGTATTTTCAAACTCTACTTGCTAATGCACCTCATCTCAAATTGCAAAACGACCGACGACGCTATATTGATTGGTCAGATGGGGGTTGTCATCCCAAGACATTGCTTATGGAAGACTTGCCAAATTTGCTGGCATCATCTGCTCACTTTGCTCGTAAATTTGACATTGATATAGATAGCAATATTCTTAATGAACTTGATAGGATTACATCCTAGCGAGTAAATTTGATTAAGATAGAGCAACGTTTTTGAGAATGGTCATCGGCCCTTGGGCTTTGAGAATTTCCATTTCGGCTGCGTTTCTTACTAGTAAAGCACCAGCGAATCCTAATGAATTCACAGAGATAGATTGGAAATGCTCCTGCGATCGCGGTACGATCAACATCCATTCTCGTGTCGCTAGCAAATTGTAAGCACCCAATTGCCTTGCATCCAAACCTACAGCCGCTAGCAAAGTGTGATAAACTTCTCGTGTTGCTTGGGCTGCTGTCAATGGCGATCGCATCCAATCAGGGTTTAGTGGCGCGATCGCGTGTACAAAAGGAAGCTTTGTGAAAGTTGCGTTCGAGTCCTGAAATTGTGCTGCTATCAGTAGAGGTTCAATAGGTATCTGTGGCCCTGAAGCAGCAAGTGGTAGCGGTACTAATTGTAAATGTTTGTGTCGCTGACTAGCACCTGCGGTTTTGCCACTGTTGTAAAATGCTAAACCATCAAAATCAGCTAAACACGACCACATAGCTGCAAAATCTTCCAGAGTCAGCAAACTTTCTTGTTCTTCAAAGGCACGGGTAATGATTAGCAGGTGATGATCGACAACATTGTATTTATTAAAAATACATACATGAGTATCTGAGATATCTGCCACAAATAAATCTTCTTCATAAGGCAAAAAAGGATTAAACTCTTGACCAGAAATAACAGATTGTTTTTCCTGTTTATCCTTAGCTGCTTTTTTGCGATTCAGGTTAGACAAAATCCGCACCAAAAAGCGCACGCCATCCTGTTCGACAAATTCAAATTCTGTCGGTATCGACAGTAGCGCCCCGCATTGCAAAGCATGTTCAGTTCGTTCTTTAACACTTGTCCATAAAGTGCCAGGTTTTAGTAAGATTTTCCCCTGTGACATTTTTATTCCTTCAGACATGGTAAGGGAACACGCAGTCAAGTTAACCTTAAATTGGCGATTATAAATCTCTCTGGCTCTAAGTTTACACGGATGATAACTATGTGCGCCTGCGAATGAGTATATTCCAATAAGGTTTAGTTAAATACCAAACCTTTCACAAAAACGCAATACCCCCGCAACAAAACTGTCACAAATCATATCTAGATTAGTAATACATTTAAATATCTTTCCAGACAGCAATGCAAAACCAACCTCGTGGTGGAGAACACCCATCAAATAGCATTTTATCCAACACTGCTGACACCAAATACCATAATCAAGCACCCTGGAAAAAGGCTGCCGCCTCTCTATCGCTGGTGTTGCTGGGATCAGGTATGACATTAGCAGGTGGCTACATGGCTGGACATTCTCGGCAGGTAGCTGAGAGTGCATCTAATTTGGCAGTTAGTCGAGTAAATGCTGCTCCTCCCTCATTAGCTGCCACAGATCCTAACTTTGTTACCCAGGTGGTGCAAAAGGTCGGGCCAGCAGTAGTGCGGATTAACTCTTCCCGAACAGTAAGAAGCCGGATACCAGATGAATTTAACGATCCGTTTTTTCGCCGCTTTTTTGGTTCCCAACTGCCACAATCAAGAGAAAGGGTAGAACGGGGGACTGGTTCAGGTTTTATCATCAGTGCCGATGGTCGGATTCTTACTAACGCCCATGTGGTAGATGGTGCTGATACGGTGACAGTGACGCTCAAGGATGGGCGCACCTTGGAAGGTAAGGTGTTAGGAAAAGATGAATTAACCGATGTCGCTGTTGTCAAGATTCAAGCAGACAATCTACCTTCAGTAGCCATAGGTAACTCAGATCAACTGCAACCAGGAGAATGGGCGATCGCGATCGGCAACCCCCTTGGACTAGATAATACAGTAACTACCGGAATCATCAGTGCTACCGGACGCAGTAGCAATCTAATCGGTGCTGCCGATAAGCGAGTAGAGTATATTCAAACTGATGCAGCGATTAATCCCGGTAACTCCGGCGGGCCACTACTAAATTCTCGTGGTCAGGTAATTGCTATGAATACAGCTATTATCCGAGGGGCCCAAGGATTAGGCTTTGCTATTCCCATAAACACAGCACAACGCATTTCCAATCAACTTATAGCTACAGGCAAAGTAGAACATCCTTATCTGGGAATTCAGATGGTGGGTTTAACACCTCAGCTAAAACAAAGTATCAACTCAAACCCCAATAGCGGTTTGAGGGTGAATGAAGATAAAGGTGTATTAATTGTGGAAGTTGTACCAAATTCACCAGCTGCTAAAGCAGGTATACGTGCTGGTGATGTTATCCAAAAGCTTGGCGGACAATCAGTCACAGATGCCAGCAGTGTCCAAAAGGTAGTAGAAAATAGCCAAGTCGGGGGTGATTTGCGCTTAGAATTACGTCGTAATGGACAAAATATTAATGTAGCTGTGCAACCTGGTGCTTTCCCCACCTCAGTACAATAAAAGTTTTATCGAACAGAATTCAGGAGTCAGGAGTCAGAATTTAATTGGGTATTCTGTATGACTGGCGGATAAATAATCGGGTTGAAGACCCCCACCAAATTGAAAATTTGGTGGTGCAACAATCCCTGCGCGGTCTGAATCCTCGACTGATTGATTCTGATATCATGTGCGGCAAATTACTTGTGATATGTCATTGCGAGTGCAACGAAGTGGAAGGAAGCAATCGCAAGGCTTTTGGGATTGCTATCTCTACGAGACGCTACGCGAACACCTCGTTCGCAATGACAATTATTTAACCGGACATGATATGACTCCTGAATTCTGACTTCTGAATTCTTCTTCAATATCAATCGATTCAAAATGAATTTTATAGGATGGGTATTTTGCCCGTCCTTTTTTTAGGTTGCAAAGATAAGGTGGACACTGCTACAAATATCAGAATTGAAGTTTCCAGTATTAACAGTACCACCATGTAAAAATAGTTTTCTTCAAAAAAAGAGTTATTTTTTGATCCATGACATTAGTCACGGTACAGCTAATTACCTTTTTCACTACTGCATAGCTCTTTTAAATTCTATTATTTATTTGTCAAAGTGATTAATAAATTACGAAATTTTAATCACTTTGATGTCTATATTCTAGAAGGAAAGTTTCGAATGAATATTAAAAGAATGGTTGTTAGTGCAGCGCTGATTTTACCAATGTTTGTTACCTTTCTTCCTTCCCAAGCCGATGCTCAGATCAGACGGCCAGCAAGGCGATCGGTTCCAGTTAGAATAATCAAAAAACCATCTCCGGTTAGGGTTAATAACTCTGTGCAAGCGAGAAGAAGAATATTGGTTCCTGGACGTTGGGTACAAACAAATCGTGGTCGTCGGTGGATACCTGCTCGCTACGTATATAGAAGATAAAAGACCTGTAATATATTGATTGCAGAGTTCTTTTTTCACAGATTTGTTTAGTGTTAAAAAATCCCCTTTAGAATATTTCTAAAGGGGGATTTTTTCATATTTATTAATAAATAAGTAGTTAACAAGAAGTTAGTTATAGCAGTCCTAAATCATTTGTGAAAATTCTATATCTCTTTCTTCTTTCTTCCCTTTGTGTCCTTGGCGTTCTTGGCGGTTCGTTTCCTTATCTATATTTTTCACGACTCATTTAGGATTGCTAAAACTGAATTTTAAGCTAGAGCGACTGCTGGTTGCGGCCAGCGTCCTACTGCCTTACCAATTACTGCTAACTCTTGCATCAATTTATCAAAACGGTCTGGTGTCACAGATTGGGGCCCGTCAGATAAAGCTTTGGCAGGATTGGGGTGAACTTCTATCATCAGAGAATCTGTACCAGCTGCGATCGCAGCCATTGCCATTGACGGCACAAACTCAGACCAGCCTACGCCGTGGCTGGGGTCAATCATAATTGGCAGGTGAGTCAGCTTTCGCAACACTGGCACTACCGATAAATCCAGCGTGTTTCGCGTATACTGACGGTCAAAGGTGCGTATTCCCCTTTCACACAAAATGACATTGGGATTCCCAGATGCCAAAATATACTCGGCTGCCATTAACCAATCTTCAATAGTAGCCGCCATTCCTCGCTTTAATAAAACTGGTTTCGGCTGCGCTCCCACTTTTTTGAGCAAGGAGAAATTTTGCATATTTCTTGCCCCAACCTGAATCACGTCAGCAACTTCGGCAATTTTATCCAGGTCAACTGCATCCATCACTTCTGTAATAATACCTAGCCCGCTAACTTCCCGCGCCTTTGCTAATAAATCTAAAGCACTCTCACCGTGTCCTTGAAAGGCGTAAGGTGAAGTCCGAGGTTTGTATGCCCCACCCCGCAAAAACTTAGCTCCAGCCGTCTTTACGCGCCGTGCTGTCTCTACAATCATTTCTTCATTTTCTACGGAGCAGGGCCCAGCAACTACCACCAAAGGCTGGTGTTCACCAAATATTACCGCTCCACTAGGAGTATTAACTACTACTTCCGAAGCTTCACCGTGGCGGTATTGGCGGCTAGCTCGTTTGTAAGGCTGCTCTACCCGTAATACCTGCTCAATCCAAGGGCTAAGTTCCTGAATTTGTAATGGATCTAAGCTGGCAGTTTCACCGACAAGACCGATAACTACTTTGTGTTGACCAATAATTTTTTCTGGAGTTAGCCCCCAGCTACTTAGTTCCTCATCAATGCGGTTTATTTCCGCCTCTGGGGAACCACTTTTCATTACTATAATCATGTGAAACTTCCTGATTATTAATGGAGTAAAATTTTTTGTAAATGGGCTAACTTTATTGTTGCCTATTGACCTAATTACGAATAGTTAAAAACAAAATTTATTTACAAAATAAATAAACAAAATTATAGCGCTCAGTCAGTAGTTTTTCTACTGGGTAGCTGGATGTAGGTATAAAAAGATTATCTAATTTTAATTAGCAATGTTGAAGTTATAAAATTTCAACTTCAACATTCACTTCTTCATTTACCCAATACCGCAGTTACCTAATAACTGAGCGCCATTAATTATGAGTTTTTTTGCCGAGTTTCGCGCCAAACTGCTACCATTCGTCCCCAATTGGTGTTGAACTCACCCAAACCTAGCAAACTTCCGACTCTTTCTTCATCCCAAGAGGCAGAAAGAACGCCATAAGTTATCCCTAAGACCCCTAGACCAAATAATCCCATGTTCACCAATAACACGGCGATGGGAGGTAGTTTGATATCGGAGTATATAGCAAGCAGGTAGCTAACAACTAAGGCACTAATGCCCAAAGCTGTTGGTACACCACAGAATCCAGCTACCCGTCGGATCATTCTCTGGCTGACTACTTGGGGAATAGCCATCTCTTCTTTGGTGTAAGTCGGTTTTCTACCAGCCTGTTTACCTGATTCTTGTGGCTGTGCTGCTGGTTTACTTTGAGCTTTCGCGGGTTTTTGGCGCTTTTTGTTTGGTTCAAAGGGCAAGCGACTGCGTTCAGATTCTTCAGCAGACATAAGCGGTAGTTCCCTATCCACGAATACCGAGACGAGCAATCAAAGCTTGATATTTTTCGCGGCTTTCCTGCGATATGTACGCTAGAAGGCGCTTACGCTGACCAATTAGCTTCAACAGTCCCCGGCGAGAAGAATGGTCTTTTTTATTTGCCTGAAGATGTTCGCTGAGGCGGTTAATCCGCTCAGTTAACATGGCAACTTGGACATCGGCCGATCCCGTGTCGGTTTCGTGAACTTGGTAATTGGAAATGATTTCTTGTTTTCGCAGTTGCGTCAGGGCCATGATTGATTCAATTTCTAGTTTTTCTAAATGTATCTAGCAGTCTCCCATAATATCACAGCCATTAAGCTGGATGTCGAATCATCTTTGCTGCTACACGTTACACTCTAGGATACTCTGGGACAAAGCCTACATACCACCAGATCAGTGTAGTTAATTTCTTTACTGTGTTAATCTCTTTGTTTGATAATCGTACTTCAATATGAGATACCAAGCAGGGGGTAGTCTCCGTAGTGACGATCCTACTTATGTTATTCGTCAGGCAGACGAAAAACTTTACACAAGTCTAAAGGCTGGTGATTTTTGTTACGTCTTCAATTCTCGACAGATGGGCAAGTCTTCGCTACTACAGCGCACAAGTTCTCGTCTTAGACAGGAAGGTTATAGCTGTATCTACTTGGATGTGACTACATTGGGTAGCGAAGATACTACACCAGAGCAATGGTATAAAGGCGTTATTATCAGCTTATTTTACGCCTTAAATCTGGTAGAAAAAGTCAAATTTAAGCAATGGTGGGAAATGCAAGCGGGTCTTTCCTCAGTGCAAAAACTCCACCAATTCATAGAAGAAGTGTTGCTGCCAAATAGCAAAGCTGAACATATTTTCATCTTCATTGATGAGATTGATAGCTTGTTAAGTTTAAGTTTTCCTGTTAGTGACTTTTTTGCCTGGATTCGTCATTGTTATAACCAGCAGGCACACGACGCGAATTTTCAACGCTTGGGATTTACACTATTTGGGGTTGCCAGTCCATCTGATCTAATTTCTGACAAACGTCGCACACCTTTTAACATTGGTACAGCAATAGATTTACATGGCTTTCAACTCCATGAAGCCACACCATTGCTAAAGGGATTAGAGGAAGTTATCACTCAACCAGAAGCAGTACTTCAAGAGATTCTTTACTGGAGTGGGGGACAACCATTTCTTACTCAAAAACTTTGTCAGTTAATTGTCCACACAGCTTTAGAAACGTGTAATAGAAAAATTGATTTACCGCCAGGAACAGAAGCATCTTGGATAGAACAATTTGTGCGATCGCAGATTATTCAACACTGGGAAGCAAAGGATGATCCCGAACACCTCCGCACAATCCGCGATCGCCTACTTTTTAATGAACACCGAGCCGGAAGATTACTAGGGCTTTACCAACGAGTGTTGCAAGCGGAAGAAACAGGGGAGCAGGGAGCAGGGGGCAGGGGACAGAGAAAAGATAAACTTTATACTTCATTATCTGATCTTCTTGTCCCGACCGATGATAGTCAAGAACAGGCAGAACTGTTGTTATCTGGTTTAGTCGAGAAACACAACGGCTATCTCAAAATTAAAAATCCCATCTATCGGAATGTTTTTAATGCTGAATGGGTAATCAAGTACTTAGACAATCTCCGCCCTTACTCACAAACATTTAATTCTTGGGTAGCCTCTTCCTTTAAAGATGAATCGCGCCTTTTGCGAGGACAGGCTCTAAAAGATACTCAAAATTGGGCGCAGGGCAAAAGTCTGAGCGATTTGGATTATCAATTTTTAACTGCTAGTCAAGAATGCGAACGACGTGAAGTCCAAACGGCATTGGAGGCAGCCCGGGCCAAAGAGGTAGAAGGACGACTAGAACAAGAGAAAAAAACTGCTAAACTGCAAAGATTTTTGTTAATTACAGTGTGTATTGGGTTGCTCGTTTCTTGCGGTTTGGGGATAGGAAGTTTCGTTTTATACCGCAAAGCTCTCAAAAGTGAAAGTCAAGCTAGAAGCAGCGAAATTCGAGCGCTTACATCCTCTTCTGAGGGATTATTTGCTTCAAATCGCCGATTAGATGCGCTCATAGAAGCTATTAAAGCCAAACATAAACTGCAAAAACTAGGTAAACCAAACACAAATATTCAGCGCCAGGTAGACAATGTGTTACGCCAAGCAGTTTATGGAGCAGATGAGTACAATCGTTTTTCGGGTCATACAGCAGCTGTTTTAGCATTAGATATCAGCCCTGATAGTTCTTTAATTGCCTCAGCAAGTGTAGATAAAACAATCAAGCTTTGGCGACGTGATGGGACAGAAGTTACAACTCTCACAGGTCATCAGGCAGCAGTTAGAGCAATCGATTTTAGCTCTGATGGCCAGCTACTCGCCTCGGCGAGCGAAGACGGGACTATTAAACTCTGGAAGCTAGATGGTACTTTGTTAAACACTTTTAAAGGCCATACTGCTTCGGTTTGGGGAGTTGCATGGAGTCCCGATGGCCAGTTCCTTGCCTCTGCCAGTTTCGACAGAACTGTGAAACTCTGGAAACGAAACGGCACACTTGCTCAAAACTTTCAACAAGGTGACACAGTGGGATTTTGGGGAGTCGCATGGAGTCCTGATGGTCAAATAGTTGCGGCTGCAAATTTAGACAAGACAGTAAAACTTTGGAAACGGGACGGTTCGGATTGGCAAAACGCCAAGCCTCTACAACCTCTCCAAGGTCATACAGGTTGGGTTGTAGGAGTAGCTTTTAGCCCCGACGGCCAAACCATTGCTTCAGCGAGTGAAGATGCAACTGTCAAACTTTGGCAGCGAAACGGCCCAGGTGGAAGCTACCGTTTTAATAAAACTCTTAAAGGACACAGCGCTGGGATTTGGGGAGTCGCCTTTAGTCCCGATGGTCAGACTATTGCCACCGCCAGCCTCGACAAAACAATTAAACTTTGGAACATTGATGGTACAGAACTGAGGACATTGAAAGGACACAGCGCGTCCGTTTGGGGAGTGGCTTTTAGCAAAGATGGCAGTTTTATTGCTTCGGCGGGTGCAGAAAACATTGTTAGACTTTGGCAAAGTCAAAACCCATTCCAAAAGTCTATCGTTGCTCATAAAGCTGGAATTTGGTCAACAGCTATCACCGCCGACAGCTCGGCGATCGCCACAGCTAGCCACGAAAATACTGCTAAACTTTGGAATCGCCAAGGTAAATTACTCAAAACTTTTACTGAATCTGGGGGTGCAATCTTCGAGGTTTCATTTAGTGAAGATGGCAAATTAATCGCGCTTCGCACCTACGATGATAAGATAAAGCTCAAAAAGCGAGACGGTACTTTGGTCGCTACTTACAAAGATCCTCTCGGTAAACTCTTAGCAGCAGTATTGAGTCCTGATGGGCAAGCGATCGCAATGGCAAATGTTGACAAAATTGCTCAGATATGGAGACGCGATCGACCTGCACCGCAGATTATCAAAGGACATCAGGCGGAAGTGTGGCACGTCGTATTTAGTCCAGACGGTCGCCTGATTGGTTCAGTCAGTGGCGATAGTACCGCTAAATTGTGGACGCTTGATGGCAAGTTGCTCAAAACCCTAGTAGGACATTCGGCGACAGTCTGGAGATTAGCCTTTAGCCAAGACACTAATATGGTGGCTACTGGAAGTGCCGACAATACTGTTAAGTTATGGACACTTGAAGGAAAGCTGCTGAAAACTTTTAAAGGTCATACAGCTGCAATTTGGGGAGTTGCGTTTAGTCCCGACGGAAAAATAGTTGCTTCTGGCAGCGTGGATTCTACCGTCAAACTTTGGAAAATAGATGGTACGGAATTAACAACTCTCAGAGGACATACCGCAGCCATTAGAGAAATTGCTATCAGCCGCGACGGGACAATGCTTGTCTCAGGAGGTGATGATAACACATTGATTCTGTGGAATTTGCCGCGAATTCTAAACTTAGATGCACTGGCTTATAGTTGCGCCCTAGTGCAAGATTATTTGAAAACTAACACAGCAGTGGAGGAGAGCGAACGCATTATTTGCAATTAACCTGTCCTCTATTATTTTGAGAAAAAATAATCATAGGTTTGTAGTTTGGGCTATAGGGCAAACATGAACAATTCCTACCTATCAAAGATTTTTTCACATCTGTTTGTTGCATTAGGGTCAATAACCTCTACCCATTCATCAAGTCCAAATTTTGGGCTTTTGCTTTGAACACGAAATTTATATTGATAAATACCGTCTTCGAGTTTTACTTGAGTGCGAAAATAACCATCTTCACTTTTTACCATTGGAATTTATTTCCACTCAGAAAAAGAACCAATTAAAGCTGCTCTTTCATTACGAGGAGCAAACAATGTAAACTCAATTAAACTTCTTATTTCCATTTTCTAAATTTATCTGATAGTGAGTAAACTGTGTCAGCACCCATGAAAACAAAAACATTTTGAGCTTTGCTTTTTCGTAAGTTTTTTATAAACTTTATAAGACAGAAGACTTATTTTCTGTTGCTTCAATGAAAGCCTCAAATTCTCGATTGGGTGTCCATTGAATAGCCCCATCTCGTCCTGTAAAAAATAATTTAGTTTGGCTTTGATTTAGCTCAGATAAAGTTTTTTGATCAAAGTTAGCAGAAGAAGCGATCGCCACTTGTGGTTGCAGAGCAATAACTAAATCTTTTAATGACTGAGGAGCGCACCACAACACTTGTGGACGAGACAAACTCCCATTTTTAACTAATTGCTGTACCTCTTTAGACTTGACATTACCAACTAACAACCAATTCTGATCTAAAATTTGTAATTGTAAAATAGGTAATTGATCATTAATTAACTGTGCTACTATTGAACCTGTTTTTACAGCTTGACCAACTGCCATCGATTGGTAAAATCCTTGATGCTTTTGTAATTCTTGTTGAATTGCCTGGGTTGCAATAGTATTCTCTGGATTAGGAGAATATTCATAAAAGTTTTTGATTGGTAAACGTTGCATTAATTCCAACCAAGCATTACTTTGATTGCCTTTAAAATCAGTTGCGATCGCCCAATTAATTTGATTTACACCCTGTTGTTGCAAAAACGGTAAAATTGTGAAACGTCCAGTCCCTTCATCCCCACTATTAATTACAGTTACAGTCCCTCTATCTTGAACAACTACAATTGGTTCTGTACCAGATTCTAATACAGTTATCCTAAATAATGTATTTGTAGAATGCCAAAGTGGTATGAATACTAAACCTATCGCCATCACATTAGCAACCCACCACCGACGCTGCCACCAAGGGACTAGCCAAACCAGTATAATCAGCGCGTAAATCACCAGAAGCTGCCAAGTAGATATACTGCCTACAGCAACAGAATTTCCGGGCAACTTGCTAAAAAATTCCACTAATTTAATTAGCCAGTCTGTCGGGTAATGTAGCACCGCAGCCAGGAAGCTTCCTGCCTGAGTCCAAATTAAACCTACTAACGCACTAATAATTCCACCAATACTAATGATCGAAATTAATGGGGTACTAACCACATTCAGCAACAGACTATAAGATGGTACAACCCCAAACACAAAAAGTTGTACAGGTAAAGTCCAAAGAGTAGCAGCAAGGGGAACAGCAATCAAAGAAGCGATCGCAGGTGGTAGCCATGCTAGGCGGTTGACTAACGCAGGTACTGTTACGATTAATCCCAATGTTGCTAAAAAACTTAATTGAAAACCTAAGTCCCAAATCCATAGAGGATTAAACACCAATAACAGAGTTGCTGCTAATAGTAACGATCCGAACTGTTTTACCTTCCTTTTTAACAACAGCCCAACTAATGCCGCAAAACCCATAATTACGGCTCTGAGAACCGCAGGTTGAAAACCTGTTAAACTCAGAAAAATGATTAGAGCTAAAAAGCCAAGGGTGAATTGCGTTCCTTTTTTTGTTCGCCTTGTTAACTGTAATATCACACTCAAAATCAAAGAAGTTTGGAATCCAGAAGCTGCCAAAGCATGAGCCAATCCCGCTTGCACGAACAAATCGCGGATATCGTAGGGTAAATCAACTGCTTTGCTTCCCAACACCATTGCACTAACAAGAGGCCCTTCTGGGATACCCAACCAACGAACTTGCGATCGCACAATTCGCTCTCGAATTTGCCACCATCCCCATTTACGCTCCTGCTCTAAAACATTTATTTGTCGCCCAATCAAACCAGCAAAGGTTCCTTCCTGCTTGAGAAACTTCTGAAAATCGAAACCACCAGGATTGGAAGCGGCCTTTGGTTTATACAAAATACCAGTCACAGCAATTTGTTGACTAGGGTATAACCCAGTCGCCTGAAGTATAGGCACTGTCACATACAATTTACCTGTAACTCCTTTTGGTACACCTGCCGAACCTTTATCATTTTTGACTTCATCTAGCTGAGTCGCTTCCAGCCAAAATTGTCCGCGTTGACTACGAGTTAAGCGGGGATTACTCGCCACTTCTCCACGAACAATCACAAGTTGCTCTTGATTATTGCTATTTCCAGGCGGGACGAACTGACTAATATCTTTTGCACCTGGTTGCGGCACTCGCCATTGAAAATATAGAGTTGCCAATAATCCCACCAAGCCAGCAGCTACCCATATTCGAGGATGGGAATTAGTTTGCCAAGTGTTAGACACAGCCTTATTTTTGCTTCCAGCCTTTTCTGCTTTCTGAGCAAGTTGTTGCAAACTGGTGCGTCTTCTAAAAACAATTGCTCCCACTATCCCCAAAACCAAAATCCATACACCACCCCAAGGAACTGCTGTAAACAGCAACCCAAAAATGTAGCCAAGACAAATAATTACACCACTGGTTTGAATCATAAGATTTTTTGTAAAAGCACCTGACACCCAGAATTCACAGCTAACTTAAAAATAGCTAGACTAGCAATAGAGAAAAATTGGCGTTGCTGAATTTGGCAATGAAATTCAAAAATCAAATATTCCAAACTCTTATTATCTGCGTCTGGATCGCTTCTACATAAGCTTGGCATCTCTCCAATCAGCAACACTGAAAAAATTTTATGCTTGTGGTGAAGTATAGTCCATCAAGTTTATACAAACAAAGCCCGCACAGGCGAGGCGGGCCTTATCCTTATAGCCTTAATGTTCTAGACTCAAGATTTAACGGTATTTCTGACCTTTATACCATTTCACAAAAAATATGATTCGGATGTAGGTTGGGTTGAGGAACGAAACCCGACACCCCAAAGCCATGCAATTGTTGGGTTTCACTCCGTTAGATCCAACTTACACATCTGTCTCATTTTTTTCTGGAATTGGTATTAGCAATAGCCATATTATTAAAGATATGCCTAGCTTAGAGAATGTAAAATCAAGGGTTTGCTAACCTGCTGAGGTAAGTTTTGTCTGTGTAGCCATGACTTCTACTTGCCCATCAGGTATAACTGATTTCAAATCTTTGAGCAAAGGAAAACCCAACTTCTCCCTTTGCTCAACATATAAATGAGCCACCTTTCTAGCCAAATGCCGAATTCTGGTAATATAGCGAGTTCTCTCCGTTACCGAAATCACACCTCTAGCATCCAGCAGATTGAACGTGTGCGAACACTTCATTACGTAATCCAAACTGGGTAACACCAAACCCTTCTCCGTTAACTGAGTAGCTTCCTGCTCGTACAAATTAAACAGTGTCAGCAGTAATTCAGGATTAGACGCTTCAAAATTGTATGTACTCTGCTCAATCTCATTTTGCAGAAAAACATCACCATAAGTAATGTTGTCCGTCCAATGAATCTTAGTAATTGCCTCCACTTCCTGGAGATACATCACCAATCGCTCTAAACCATAAGTAATCTCAATCGATACTGGGCGGCAATCAATACCTCCACATTGTTGAAAGTAGGTAAATTGAGTAATTTCCATCCCATCTAACCATACTTCCCACCCAGTACCCCAAGCTCCCACCGTCGCATCTTCCCAGTTATCCTCCACAAACCGAATATCGTGGTCTTCAGGACGGACACCCAAAACCCTCAAAGAATCAAGATATATCTCTTGAATATTATCTGGCGACGGCTTAATCAGAACTTGGTACTGATAATAGTGTTGGAAACGGTTAGGGTTTTCACCGTACCGCCCATCCGTCGGGCGACGGCACGGTTCAACATACGCAACAGCCCAGGGTTCCGGCCCCAATGCTCTTAAAAATGTCTGGGGATTCTTAGTACCTGCCCCCTTCTCAATATCGTAGGGCTGGGCAATAAGACAACCGCGCTCGCCCCAGAACTGATGCAATAAAGCTATAACGGATTGAAAATTCACACTTCCCCCTTATTACTCGACACAGTTTATAAACCATTGTTGCCTAGAACCCGGTACTGTGGGGAGTTTCAAGGGGACGAAAACGCAGTCCAAAATTATTTTGGAAAAA
>NZ_JAYGHE010000010.1:0-159632 GCF_034931145.1 Nostoc sp. UHCC 0252
CCGGACATGATATTACTAGTATTAAGTTAATCGACAGATTATGTTTTCTAGTTGTTTGAAGAAGAATAATCAATTAAGTATACATAAAGACAGTAATATCTCAAATGTTGATATAGCACTTTTTATAGATAGAATCAAAAGTAATATCTGGGCATTTGGAATTCCATCTTGGCTTTTTGGAATAACCGATAGAACTATAGCTGCATTTGCTGATGGTTATTTATCTTATATAGAGGCATTTCAATTATTTACAGCCTCTTTCTTTTTTGTCAGTTGGCTATATCTCAAGCCAGATGAAAGCTTCAACAGCAATGATTTAGACCCTAGCCAGTATCAAGAATATATCGCCCGTACTCAGGCTAATAAGCTTCAAGTAAAAAAGCTTCACATGATTAGCCAGGAGTATATTTTACCGTTTCCTTATATTTGCCAAATTTATCATTTGTTAAACTTAAAACATTTAGAAACCGTTCATAACTTTAGCCTTAATAACCTGAAAATTTTTCAGATTAGCCACTTTCAGCCAACTAATACTGGTGGAATAATCAAATTCCAAACAATACTAGACTCGCCAGCTAATCCTTTAAGGATGTGGCGACAACCGATTGTGGAAGTAGATTTAATATTACATACTCCTTACACGGTTGAACTGAGTATTCCAGTCTACAATAACAAAAGGATAATTGTTATATTTAATGCTTTTCCGTTAAATGACTCAGAGCATCACTTCTTTATAGATATTTATAGTGATCTAGAATGGCCCAAGCCATTATTACAAATAATATTGCATTTCGCTTCTTGTTTGACACTATTTGAAGATTTGCCTTATCTAAGAGCTTTAGCTGATAAAAACATCGGGCGTTTATTCAAATCAAGTAAGGCTTCAAATCACGAGACTGCATTGCTGTTTAAAAGATTTGTCGAGCTATATGGTTCGAGTGGAGAAACAACTAAATTACTTGAAGGAAGCAAAGAGAGATAAAGCATTTTATCGAAACAGAATTCAGGAGTCATATAGCGGTTCTCGTTTACGTGAGGTACACCCGTAAGGGCACGGCACTGCCGTGCCCCTACACCTTGCAATATAATCTTGTACCGCATCTGAATGGGAACCGCTATATCATGTTCGACTTAATACTTATGTCATTGCAAGCGTTGCGCGGCAATCCCAAACCTTTGTGATTGCTTTATTCCACTTCGTTGCATTCGCAATGACATATTATAAGTGATTTGCTGAACATGGTATAGCTAAGGTTTAGCCCATTGTGACTCCTGAATTCTTCTTCAATCTCCAATAATCATCGCATTAGAAAACATCGCTGTTTTATCCGTTGAGCTTATTCTGAAAATATCCTAAGTTCCCAACATCTGCAAATTATGCAGAGTGGCATAAAGTCCTCCTTCTTCCAGTAGTTGATCGTGACTTCCCTGTTCGATTAATTCGCCACGCTTCAAAACAAAAATCCGATCTACATTGCGAATCGTAGATAAGCGGTGAGCAATAATAATAGCAGTACGCCTGAGCAATAGCTGATTTAATGCCTCTTGAACTAAAGCTTCTGTGCCAACATCTAAACTAGCGGTAGCTTCATCTAGTACTAAAATTTGGGGATCGCGAATAGCAGCCCGCGCAAAGGCTAAAAGTTGCTTTTGACCACTAGAAATATTTGTCCCCCGTTCTCGAAGTTGAGTATCATAACCTTGGGGTAGTTCTTCTATAAACTGGGCAATATTGGTTTGCTCTGCTGCTTGTTGAATCTGTTCAATGGTATAGCCATCTCCTAAAGAAATGTTGCTTTTAACATCGCCAGCAAACAAAAAGCCTTCTTGAAAAATTACTGCCATGTAGCGCCGCAGTTCAGCTTGTGGCACTTCTCGAATATCTATGCCATCAATGAGAATACGTCCTTGGCTGGGTTCGTAGAGGCGACACAAAAGCCGGATGATCGAAGTTTTACCCGCACCTGTAGGGCCGACTAATGCCACTTTTTCTCCAGGACGAATGGTGAAATCTAAGTCTTTAATTACGTAATCATCATTTTTGTAAGCAAACCAAACGTGATCAAACCGAATCTCTCCCAGTTCAGGCGGGGAAGTGATATCTGGAGATTCTAAATTTGCAACGATCTCGTCTATGTAACCGAATTTAGCATCAAATATTGAGAAGCGCACATTGGCGCGATCGCGGATTTCGATCGGTTCGTCTAATATATCGCCTACGCGCTCAATGGCAGTAAAACCAGCTTGAATGACTGTAAATTTTTCGGCAAAATCCCTTAAAGGGTCAAATAATCGCTGGGCATACAAGATAAATGCAGATAAAGTCCCAAAAGCTAAACTTTTTCCTAACAGTAACCAACCACCCATGTACAAAACAGCTGCGATCGCAATCAGCCCAATCCATTCTAAAGTTGCTGAAATAAATGAATCATAAAAAATGGTTTGATCCATTTGCTGAGTGTAACGGCTGTTGGTGGCGCGAAACAGTTCGGCATTAAATTTTTCTCTGCGAAACAACTGGACGACGTTAATACCGAGGACATTTTCTTGTAACTGTGAGTTCAATATAGAAAGTTCTTCCCGCCCTTTGTAGTTGGCTTTGCGGTACTGTTGCTGAATGTAAACAATTAACCAGCTTACTGGTAACAGCATGAATAGCAACAAGCAAGTGAGTTGCCATTGGATGGAGAACATTAACCCCAAAATCACCAGCATAGAAAATATATTGGACACAATGCCAATTGCCCCAGTAGAAAAGACATCGCCTAGCACTTCCACATCGCTGGTGATTCTGGTGATTAATTTACCTACGGGTGTGCGGTCAAAAAACCGTACTGCTAGGGATGTTACGTGTTGAAATAAGTCTTGGCGAATTGCGGCGGTGATTTCTTGCCCTAGTCTTTGTACTAAATAACCCTGGTAGCCTGTTAAAAGCAATCGGATTGCGATCGCAACCAACAATAATCCCTCTAGAATATTTAGCCCTTGCGACAAGGGACGATTCCTGAGAAATTCGTAAGCGCTAGGTTCATTGCGAATTAGGGAGATAACTTGGCCAATCAACAGAGGTTGGATGGCATTAGCTAGTGCGATCGGTACGAGTAAGGACATCGATAGCGCCAATAGTTTCCCGTTACGACGGGCATAAGGCACTAAACGCAAAAACAATCGCCAGTCATTTTCACGCCGACGAGGTTGCGTATAAGATTTTTTCAGGGATTGGTAGATGCTCATAGTAAGAGCATTATATTAATGTTTATAAAAAAAATACTCTTGTTTAAAGTAGTGTTTGGCCTCCTACTCTGATACCATGCCTGAGATAGAAACCGCAAGACTACTATTAAGACCTTATACTCCTCAAGACCTGGACGAACTTGCTCCCATTTTGACTAACCTAGCAGTTATGAGGTATTCACCTAGATGGACTATACCTAAAGGTCAGGTCACAAAAGTAACACGATAAATATTAAATTTTTTTATTACACACTGGGAACAGCACGGTTTTGGTGTGTGGGCTGTAGTAGAAAAAGCTACTGCCAAATTAATTGGTCAATGTGGGCTGAATTTTTTACCAAATAGCCCGGAAGTCGAAGTTCTCTATCAGTTAGACCAAGTTTATTAGAATCAAGTTATTTTCATCGTCAGACTGTAAACCCTATAACCCACGGCGTACACTCGATCTAAACCCCAGTGATAGCTGTTTCTACGTCTAAAGATACAAGTTTATTTAATTTTGATACATTGATCAGAAATTAATGAGATATTAAGTTGAAAAACTAATTTAGATAGAAACCTATGGCAACCGAGCAAGAGCTTCAATCTCTTTTTAATACCTTAGATACCGATCAAGATGGCAAAATATCCATTAATGATCTTTTTTTAAGTCCTGGCTTAAGTGCAATTATTTCATCAGAAACAAATAGTACTAGTCCCCAGGAATTGCTAGTAAATTATGATTTAGACAAAGACGGTAGTATTACCTTTAAAGAGTTAAAGGAAGCAGTTGAGAAAGCAAATAATTTAAACTAGCAGCCCAATACCTAAAAATCCCTCACTATTGACACCAGAGAGGGATTTGCCTTTATACGGTCATTGGTAAATCGATAACCATTCTGTACTAGATAAGTTGAAGAGAGTCAGGCTAGACAGTTCCCTACCCTACCGTCTCCCTAAAATCTTGAGACATATAGATTTTAGGGAAATACACTTGGGTTAAGAAAAATAGTAGGTTGGATTGAGCGGCAGCGAAACCCAACAAAGCCTCGATAATATTGGGTTTCGCTCCTCAAACGCCACCTGCTTAAAGTCGGGGAACCGCAAGGGCGCAGTGGCTCCCCAACCTACGCCAGTTGTAGTTTTTAGACTTAACCCAAGCGTATTGTCTTTCAGGGAAATAGTGTTAGCTATTGCCGAAAAATTTCTACTTTTTGTAACACGATCTCTTGATTTGGACGATCTCTAGTCGTAGGCACATTAGCAATCTTGCTGACTATATCTAAACCTTGGACAACTTCACCAAAAACACTGTGTTTGTTGTCAAGATGAGGCGTTGGTGCTTCTGTAATGAACCATTGCGAACCATTTGTACCGCGTCCAGCATTAGCCATCGACAGGATACCTGCACCAGTATGTCTCAATTCAGGATGAAACTCATCCTCAAATTGATATCCTGGGCCACCAGTACCCCATCGGTTAGCCATATCTTGATAACGACTCAGGGGATCACCACACTGAATCATAAAATCAGGGATTACTCGGTGAAAGCGAACTCCGTCGTAAGCTGGAGTTCCTTTACCAGATTCACCAGTTTTAGGGTCTTTCCAGTCGATTGTTCCAGTTGCTAGACCTACAAAATTTTTGACGGTGTTGGGAGTTCGTTCTTCCTCTAAACGAACTACAATTTCACCCAAGGAAGTAATTAAACGAGCGTGCAGCTTGCCACTACCGGGAATATTAATTTCTGGAAAGTTCATTAGATATCCTATTTTAACAACTGCCTGTATTTGACCTATATAAGTTTATCAGCATTCAAGTTGCTCCCTTTAGACATGACAAAAAACTGAATGAAGAAAACTTGAGCAAAGGAATATTTTACTCTGGCAAATTTATCGCTGGATTCCGGCTAAAGAACCCTCTCGGAACTAGCTTAAAGCCAACCCGGTGAACGGGCATCACAGGCCAATCTTCCGATCGCGGAATATGAGTTACGCCCATTGTGTACCATATCACGATATCTTCACCCATCAAGGATTCATCGTCTGCAATATATTTAGGTAAACCCTGTCCTGGTTGAGTCTGGTTGGGATAATCACCACCAGCATAGAGTTCAGTAGGCTTATATTTTGTTACCCAAAGGTGATGAGTCGCAAATTCTGCCTTTTGACGGATTTTTGAACCTTCCACTGGGAAAAATACAGAATTTCCTTCAGGCATCAGCATATATCCAGGTGCAGCCCCTAGCGGATTTTTCTTGTCTGCACTAACAATCATCCATTCCCGACTGCTTTTCATATCCAAATCGCGCACAGCAGCCGTTTCTTTAGGGAGTGGGGTTTCTGCAACTGCGATCGCATTTCCTAATGGATTTTTCTCATCCATTGGTAAAGCTTTTACGTTCATTTCCATCACAGAATTAGCCTGACCATCGACATCGAAATCTAGGCGATAGTTGAAAAAGTGCTGGTGATTTACTCCAAAGATATTTTTAGCAATTAGCCGACCATAGGGATTATCCTCAGATTGTGCTTGAGCAGCCGTTCCTTGCGTCAGCACGATACCTGTTAACTCATTTTGGACTTCCAAAGTCCCATCCTGGTGAAAGATCCAATTAAGGCTGTAATCATAGTTGTCAATGGCCGTAGTCATTGACATCACTAATTCTCGACTGCGACGGACATCATTGCGCTGAGTATTGTAATCATAGTGTTTCCATAACATGCCGCGATCGCGTTCATAGATACCGATAACCCCTGGTATCTTATAAGGTTCTCCCTGCTCATTAGCAAATACAGCATTCAGCAAAAGCCCGTTTTCAGGAATTTCTTTACCTAACTCCATCGTATTTGCTAGCAAACCAAGATTATATTCCCCAACGTCAAATGCATTCCTAAACGACCAAGTGGGATCTGGATCGCCGTAAGGAACTACCATTTCGGATAGGCTAGCGCGGTATAAAACTGGTCTAACATTTTTCCCGTCATCGTATGTCACTTGATACAACGCCAATCCACTACGGGGATGCATTAAATACCGAAACTTCCAACCTTGCCAGCTAACTTCATTGTCTTTGATTTGAAAACTTTTACCGTTAGGTTGAAGAAGTTTTAATACTTTAAGCGGTGAAAGTAATTTGCCCAAAGATTTTAGATCGTAGTTCCAGTTTTCTTTAGAAAAAGGTACGTTTCCCTGATCAACGAAACTGACGATTTTACCTGTGTTCAAATTGACAGTTGCCACCACTCCTTCAATCGGACTACCGTAATAGTTCCAGCGATCGCCCTGGTAGTAAGATAAGCTGCGGCAAAGACGATTACCTGCCGCTTCTTCCTGCTGACTTAGGATTCCTGGGGCCCATGAACTGATTTTGACTCGATCGAAATCGGTAATTCCCCGCCTTCGCATCGCTTTTTGCCATCGGGGATCGGCTTTAACTACCTGAGTTGCCAGTTCATATTCTGAAGTAACGATCGCAGGTTGGACAGAGGGGATTTCTTTCCAAGAACTTAAGGTTTTGCTTCTCAGGTCAACGATACCCTCATAAGTTTTGTTTTGCGATCGCTCATAGATTGCCAAAAAAACTTTTCGTCCAAAAGCTTTACCAGGTGTAAATTTTAGAACTTCTTCTTTATCTGGTTCTTGTAAAGCAATAAGTGGAAAAGCTGCCATTTCGCTCAAAGTTTTTTCTCTTTGAATGACCGAAACAGCTGTATTAATTTCTGCCTCTGTTAGCGAAGCGAGAGGATGGGAAATCGAAGGTTGTTGAGCCGTCAGTATTCCCATTAGTCCTAATGAGATAGAAATGACAACAATGATGGCAATAGCTAGCCACCAAAAACGCTTTAGCCGCTTTATAGCGTTTCCTAGTCTACTGAGGTACACCCAAATCTTGTTTACCAAGGTTAGTAGCTTTGAAAACGTACCTCACTAGGTTGGGAACCGCTATATCATCTTTTACACTTTTACAAAAGACTTATAGTTATCTATTTCCAAGTCTCAAATTGAAACCCGATAAAATATAGAAGCTAAAGCCAAATTAATTTGCAAATGCGATTGCCGCGCTTCGCTCGCAATGACATAAGTATTAAGTCGAACATGATATAACTCCTGAATTCTGTTGGATAAAAAAGAGCAAGCGCATTTATCTTGCGTTGCTCAATCTGAAATATAAAATCCAAAATTATTTGATACCCTTGAAATTAAGCTGAAACCAAACGGCGTAAAGATTCAGCACGGCGTTTAGCAATAGGGTTATTTGGATCCAACTTTAGTGCTTCTTCATAACTTTGTAACGCCTGAGTAGTTAATTTTTTCTTCTCGTAAGCGTGAGCAAGATTATTCAACCCTGTTACATAGTCTGGTTTAGCTTTCAGGGCTTCTTTATAGTGGCGAATTGCGAGATCATATTGCTCTTGGGCAAAATAAATATAACCCAGCCCGTTGTAAATAGGGGCAATATTTTCTTCTCCCTCTTCTTCGGCAGTTTTAATTGCTTTTTGAAACAGCACGATCGCTTGGGAATACAGTTTTTTTTCTGAATAAATACTGGCTAACTCATAATATTCTTGAGTCGTACCCTTTTCTTTCTCTAACTTCTTTCGCAATTTTGCAAAGGAGCCTTCAATCTTGCGAGTTTTGAAAATTTGGCGAAAAACACCCACGGCTGCGATTGTGAGTATACCCACCAAAACTGAGAGATAAACAACGGCTAGACTGTTATCCATTGCTGTAAATACAAATATTATAAAGTTTGTTATTCGTCATTTGTCCTTTGTCATTTGTTATTCACTAATGACTAATGACTAATGACCAACTTAAGGTAAACCCCAATATTGAGAGCGTTGCTGGAGCCAACCTTGTTCTAGGTAACGAGCGATCGCTTGATTCACGTTTCGTCTTAATTCATCGTACTGCAATCCCTTGGGCATAACTACAGACAAGGGTTCAGTTGATAGCTTAGTTGGCAGTAGCCGATATTGAGGATATTGTTGTACCCAACCGCTTAGAACGGTAGCGTCGGCGGCAAAGGCGACGGCGGCATCACTTTCTATTTTCTCTCGTGCTTCTTGATATGAATTTACTCCTACCAACTCGGCGTTTGGCACATAGTACCGAACTCTAGCAATGGTACTGGAGTTATTCAAGACGGCAATTTTTTGTTTTGCCAAATCACTTAACTGCTGCACAGAGCCATCTTTTGTAACTAATACAGTGCCATCCAAATAGTAGGGAACACTGAAACTAACTATGCGGCTGCGAGATTCAGTTGCTGTCACCCTAGCGATCGCAAAATCAACTTTCTTGTCTAAGACTACAGACAGGCGATCGCGATTCGCTACAGGTTCCAATTTGACAGCATCTGCTTTCCCAACTAAATCAAGGGCTAATCGCTGTGCTAAGTCAATTTCTAAGCCTTGCAAATTACCGTTAGCATCTCTAAATCCCAAGGGACGCAAGTTATCTTTGACAGCAACAGTTAGATAGCCACGCTGCTGAATTTCTGGCATTTCGGCGGCAGATGCAGTAAATCCTGTCCCTACTATGGAAAAGCAAGATATCCAAAAAATAATGGCGGATAATACCAGATGTAACCGAGAAATTACTTGCCATCCGTTACATCTGTTATACATCCCTTGCCACCTTTATCCTTTAGCTTGACTTGCTAGTTCCGCAACTTTGCCAAAGCTAGCCGGATCGAGGACTGCTAATTGTGCCAACATCTTGCGATTTAGTTGGATATCAGCTTTTTTCAAGTTACCGATCAACTGGCTGTAGCTCAAGCCGTGTTGTCTTGAAGCCGCGTTGATGCGGGTGATCCAGAGGCGACGAAAATCGCGCTTTTTCTTTTTGCGATCGCGGTAGGCACTGCGTAGTGCCTTCATTACTTGTTGGTTGGCAGTTCTAAACAGGGTTGAGTGAGAACCGCGAAAACCTTTAGCTAGTTTGAGAATTTTATTGCGGCGCTTCCGAGCTACATTACCGCGTTTTACCCGAGTCATAACTTATTTCCTGAAGGACTTACAAATATGGGAGCATCAAGCGCACGTTGAGTTCATCGCGTTCATGTACAAGGGCAGTCTTGGACATGCTACGCTTTTTGTCGGAAGTTTTGTGTTCTAAAAGGTGGCTTTTGCCAACTTTCCGACGGACGATTTTACCGGTGCCGGTGGCACGGAATCGCTTCGCTGCGGCTTTACGAGTCTTGAGTTTAGGCATGGTATAGCTTTAATTCGACACGATCCATTATTATACTAATAAAATTGCTGTAATGGAAATTAAATAAAGGATTTAAACAACTACTAAAGGATATCGTCATTTAAGAAAACTGTCTCTAAATCTCGATAACCACTGACAACACGCACAACTTCCACACCGCCATCAATGGGACGATAAAATATCAAATAATCTTCTACAGGGAAACTCCGTAAAGCGCTGGCAAAATTATCGCAACTTTGCCCCATATTAGGAAAATCAGCCAACAGTTTACACTGCTGTATAATTTTTTTGTTGAGTCTTCGAGCCGCATCAGGATTAAAGCGGGCAATATAGCTGCTAATTTCTTTCAAATCTAATCTAGCTGAAGGCGCTAAAATACACCTACTCATTATTTAGCAGCCTCAGGTTGTTGTATTTGGGCTTCAGCACGTCGAATGTCTTCTTCTATTTCTGCAAATACCTCTTCACCATCAATTCCTTCACCACGTTCGAGCTCTTCGATACCAACTTGGATTTTAGCTTTCAATTCTGCTAGACGCTGATCTCGAATGCGATCGCGTTCTTCTAGCAATCTCAATGCTTCACCCATCACTTCACTAATTGAGTGATATTTACCGCTACTAACTTTATCCTTAACCAACTGCTCCAGTTCTGGGGTCAAAGATATATTCACGACTATTACCTCATTCCATTTACCCTATATCCTAACCGACAGGGGTTAGAGCAAGGCTAAAACAATTCGTAATTGATAAGACTAGCCTTTAACGAGTATTACAAATGACAAATTAGTTAATTCGCTGCTGTTTGGGCTTCTTGATAAACTATTTCTTGAAACTGAATCATATCTTTTTGCGGATCGGCGTGGCTAACTTTCACCAATATCTGTTCGCCCAAGTTCACAGAACGTTTGAAAACCATTGGTAACTGCAAGCCCAAATCTTCGATCAAAATTAGGGCCAAGTTGCTGTCTTCCCGCAACCACATCAACACCGTGACATCCCAAGTTTCCTCTGGATGACGGCGTAAATACTCTAGAGCATAATATCTATTAGTTTGCCGTTCTACCATCGTCACCTCTTGAGTAATGCTGGTGACTGTCATCATCACTTCCTTAAGTTGATCTGCGGTAAATGGTAAAACTTCACCCCGCAAATGGGCTTTAAGTTGAAAGTGGGTAAGCAAATCACTGTAGCGGCGGATGGGAGAGGTTGCTTGAGTGTAGGTATCCAAACCCAAACCAGCATGGCGCAGAGGCGTAATGCTCATTTCGCTCTTGGGCATACAACGACGCATGGCGCAAGCGCGAACGAATCCGGCGGGAAGTAACAGCAATTCTTCCTCTGGTGGTAATTCCGGTTGGGGCTGACCGCGAAAGGGCAGAGGTATGTTATGAGCTTTACCATAACGAGCCGCAACTTCACCGGCAACAATCATCATTTCTGCGACTACTTGCCGTGATGGGGAATCGTCCAAAATGTCAATGTTGATCTCGTCATCTTTGACTTTGATCATCGCTTCGGGCATTGTGATGCTAATTGCCCCTTGAGCATAACGCCAAGCTTTGCGTTTTTGTGCCCAAGTTGCGATCGCAGCAATTTCTGGTTCTGCTTGTACCCGTAATTGCAGCATTTCGTCTACATCTTCGTAGGTGAGGCGATAAGTCGGCTTAATAGAACTGGTATGAATGCTGTAGTCTTCTACTCCCCCAGTTGTACCTAAAATAATTCCGAAGCTGAGGGCGCAACAAACTCGTCCCTGGATTAGACTCATTGGCCCAGTTGCCAATACCTCTGGGAACATAGGAATCATCCCCGTAGGTAAATAGACTGTGCTACCGCGCTTTCTGGCTTCCAAATCTAATTCATCTTCCGGCACTAACCATCTAGTGGGATCGGCGATATGCACCCACAGGCGCTCCCGTCCATCGGGCAGAATTTCCCAACTTAGACCATCGTCGATCTCTGTGGTGGTTTCATCATCTATGGTGTAGACCTTTAGGTGAGTCAGATCAAGGCGGTTTGTATCTGAGTCAATTGGGGGGAAATCCAAACGCTGTTGCGCCACTTCTAATACCTTATTAGGAAATTGGATCGGAATTGAAGAACGCCGCAGGAACAAGTTTTCATAAGGACTCCAGTAACCCAAATCTACTAATAGTTGAAAGGCCCCTTGAGGCGTTGTGGGTCGTCCCAGCATGGTCATAGTTTCTAATACTGGAGCGCTGGGCGGATAAGCGCGAGCTAAGGAGTCATAATTTACCCCTGTCCGCACTGTATCAGCAAGCAACGCTGCGTATTTTTCGAGTCCTTCTAGGCGCTGGCGATCGTGGCGACCCCACTCTACTGTTTCACCTTTGAGCGCCTGCTCTACACGAGTTAAAAATTCCTGCTGTCCTTTAGCTTTTAATGCCTCTACTTCCATCTGGTGCTTGCGTTCTGCTACCTGAGCAGCAGTTCGGGCTTCATAAGCGTCTCCTTTTTGCTTGAAATAAAGTTTGTCGTCTGATAACAAGCAATAGGCGGCGTAACAATGAGGCGCGGCTGATTCGGAAAATAGCAGATTCGCCATTTGGTCTGGGGTAATTGTTTCCCCATCTTCAACCAATATTTCCCAAGCTACCTCTAAGCTAGATGGGTCTAAATAAGGGCTGACTTGCTCCAAAAAGCTGGCAATCTCAGAGGATTTGTAGGTCTGTCCGGTAACTGTATAAGTTATTTGTCTAGGCGCGAGGCTGTGGGACTGACCACGGTCGTCTACCACAAACCAGCGGGTTTTACCGTCTGGGCGTTCTACGATCCCCAGACGGCGATCGCCTTGAACCCTAAATTCAACTAGCGTCCCCTTCTCCACAACTCTCGCACTTTAATTTTGGTGAACAGTTTAAATAGTTTCAAGTTAGGAGTTAGGAGTTAGGAGTTTTGATTCTTAACTCATCACTCATGACTCATAACTCATCACTCTTTTTAGCCTTCCGCATTGATAAATGGCAACAAAGCCACAATCCGCGAACGTTTAATTGCTAATGTCAACTCTCGCTGTTGCTGAGACGTAAGCCCAGTAATCCGCCGTGGCAATATCTTACCCCGCTCGGTGACAAACTTACGCAGTAAATCAACATCTTTATAATCGATTGGTTCTCCTGGCTTGATCGGAGAAAGGCGACGACGGAAATAACTCATCTCTACTTAATTTCCTTGTGAACAGTATGTTTGTTGCAGTGGGTGCAGAACTTTTTCAGTTCTAGCCTGTTGGTGGTGTTGCGGCGATTCTTGGTGCTGGTATAGCGTGAAACACCAGCAGAACGCTTATCTGAATTTGTCCGGCACTCAGTACACTCTAGTGTGATGATAATGCGGGCACCTTTACTCTTAGCCATAATCTTACAAACAGTGGAGCCTGAAGAGATTTAACACAAATGACTATCTTCTCACATTCCGTCGCATATTTTCAACTAATCTTTTAATTTTTATATCAAGTGAGTAGCCACGACGCGACGAAACGATGAAAGTTCCACAATAGCGATCGTGTAAAGCCTGCCGCATCTGGGTATCAGATAAGGCAGTGCCGCAATCAATTGCTAGGGGAAGTACTAGCAGTATAGCAGTGGGATTGGCTCTAATATTGCTCAGGGCAATTGACACTAATAAAGCACCCAAGCCGATAATTGCCTCTCGCTTCACTAGTGAGAGCAAATCTGGAATTCTGCTCACTACTTCTCCATCTTCGACTTCTAACACCTTTAAATCGAACGCCCAACGCCCTAAACTTTGCCCTTGATTGTTGTATGGCACTAGTACCCGCAAAATCAGCCAAGATATCACAAAAACTAGGATTTGCAAAAATTGGATACCGATATCGCCGCCTCCCAGTAGAGAACTGACTAACCAGACACCGAGGAAATCAAGTCCTAATGCCATAGCTCGCCGCCCTATTTCAGCCTTGGGGTAGTGTTTTTGGGGAAGTCGTTCAAGAGTCATACAAAATAGGTATTTTTATTTAGGGATTGGAGAATAATGATTGCTCTTGCTTTTTATATTAAAGTGATGACTTGGGTTTGGCGTTTAAACCGTTACCTACAGAGAAAAGTCTCATAATTAGGGCATTCATGCTGCCCATTGCACAAGAGTCTGCTTTTGAAAAATATCGTATTGTATTGTTGTAAAAACTATTTGGAAGTTGTATTTATGACACATCTATTTTCTAAAACGGCTATTGAGATGGTGGCGACTACTGTAGCATTAGCGATCGCCATAACCACCCACGATCTAGCTGATGCTGCTGAGTTCAACTTTAGCTGGAAGGGAGACGCTGGTTATTCAGTTAAGGGTTCATTTAACTACGATACAACAACTGCTCCCAGTGTCATTTCGGAAACAGGTTTGGGGACTATGAAGAACTTGCAGTCTTTATCTATTTACTTCTTCAATCCATTGAATACTTTAATAAATAGTTTCACACCAGTGGTTAATAGTGTGTCTAACTACAACTTTTTGAGATTTAACTTTGATAACACTACCGAGCAAATCTTTGGCCCCTTCGATGTTGGTAAGGATGATGAACTTCCTGGCGACACCTGGCTTAATAATAATCTCGCACTTATAGATGAAGGTTTTAGCGATGAGGTTCTAGCTAAAGAATTTGGTTTTAACAATAGGGATGCAGCAGGCGCAAAGCAAATACTAGATTTGAGTAACAATTCGGTTCAGGTATCCAAAGTCCCCGAAGGAAGCATAATTATCGGTTTACTAGCAGCGTGGAGTTTAGGATTTACCCTCAAAGAGAAATTCAATCCAAAATCCAAAACTTGTACTGAGCGAAGTCGAAGTATCTAAAATCTAAAATTGCTCAGAGGGATAAAGTAAAAAGTTGGAGGCGATCGCTATGGTATCAGTCAGCGATGCACAAGCAATTATTTTAAATTTAATACAACCGTTGGATTATCAACGGAATACAGAAGTTGTAGATTTATTGGCAGCCGATAGCCGGATTTTGGCAACACCTGTCACCAGTCCGCTAGATTTCCCCCATTGGGATAATTCGGCAATGGATGGTTACGCAGTTCGCTATGAAGATGTGCAGCATTCCAGCGCCGAACAACCCGCCGTTTTAGAAATTGTTGAAGATATTCCGGCTGGGTATCAGCCCAAATCTACGATTCAATCAGGAGAAGCCGCGCGGATTTTCACAGGTGCGGTGATTCCAGCCGGTGCGGATACTGTAGTCATGCAAGAGAAAACACGCCGAGAGGAAAACCGCGTATTTATCCTGGCTGCACCAAAACCACAAGAATTTGTCAGACATAAAGCATCTTTTTACCAAGCTGGAACACAACTATTACCAGCCGGAATTAAGTTAAATGCCTCAGAAATAGCTGTATTGGCGGCAGCGCAATGTCCGCAATTAAATGTTTACCGTCGTCCGCGTGTAGCAATTTTTTCCACTGGTGATGAGTTGGTGACTGTTGATCAACCGTTGCAATCAGGGCAAATTGTGGATTCCAATCAGTATGCGATCGCAGCTTTGGTAAAGGAGAGTGGCGCAGAACCAATATTGTTAGGCATTGTGAAGGATGATCCAGTTGTTCTAGAGAGAGTTATTGCCCATGCCGTTGCGATCGCTGATATAGTTCTCTCTTCTGGTGGTGTCTCAGTGGGAGATTATGACTATGTTGATAAAATTCTAGAGTCACTAAGAGCAAAAATCCACATTCGATCCGTGGAAATGAGACCAGGGAAACCCCTGACTGTCGCCACTTTCCCCAGTACAGACCCGATGAATCGCGTCTCTACAAACTCCCCACTTTATTTTGGTTTACCAGGAAACCCTGCGGCTGTACTAGTGACATTTTGGCGGTTTGTGCTACCAGCAATCAAGAAACTTTCGGGAATTACTGAAGGTTGGGAACCAGCATTTTTGAAAGTGCGATCGCATGATGAGTTGCGATCGGATGGCAAGCGGGAAACTTACCTTTGGGGTAAATTGCATTTAATTGATGGAGTTTATGAATTTCACAAAGCTGGTGGTAGTCACAGTTCCGGCAATTTAATTAATTTAGCTCAAACCGATGCCTTAGCTGTTCTCCCGGTGGGTAAAACATTAATTTACCCACAAGAAGAGGTGCAAGTTTTGCGGCTTAGGAATGGGTAATTGGGAATTGGGAATGGGGAAGAAGCAAGGGGGCAGGGGGCAGGGGGACAAGGGGACAAGAGGTGAGAACTTGAAACAAGTCTTTCCCCTTGTCCCCAATTCCCAATCTTAAAATAACTGCTCAAAAGCCTCAATTAGGCTGTTAACTTCTTCAAGGGTGTTGTAATGTACCATACTCACCCGGACTATTCCACCTTGTGAAGCTAACCCCAGGTATTCGATGAGCCGTTTAGCGTAAAAGTCTCCGTAGCGAATCCCAATGTAATGCTGGTCAATTTTTGCGGGAATGGTTGAGCTATTCATTCCGTCTACTACAAAAGATATAGTCGGTACGCGAAATTCTCGGTCAGCCTTTGATTGACCAATTACTCGCACATTCGGCTTGCTGTTGAGGTAGCTTAAGAGGCGATCGCTAATCTTTTCTTCATGTATGCTCATTAAATCAAATGCCTGCACCATTTGACTTCTCAAATCAGGTGCAGTGCGATCGCCATAGTGCAGTTGCGCTAACTCACTTAAATAATCGCATAAACCTAACATTCCATAACTTAATTCAAAATTGACGTTCCCTAACTGAAATTTATAAGGTATGTCTGTCTGGTCAATAAAATAATGATTAAGTCCAGGCAATCTTAACAAATGTTCTTCTTTGCCATAAAGTAAGGCATGGTGTGGGCCGTAGACTTTATAACAACTCAAAGCATAGAAATCAACATCCAAATCTTGGACATCAACTAATCTGTGTGGTGCATAAGCTACACCATCCACACAAATCATTGCATTGCGATCGTGTACAAATGTAGCAATTTCTTTAATAGGGTTGATAGTTCCTAAAACATTAGAAGCATGAGTCAAAGCTACTAGTTTTGTACGCTGGCTCATCAATGGTTCTAAATCTGCTAAATGAAGTTCTAAGGTATCTGGGCGAATTTGCCATACTTTAACCTTCATTCCTTGTTTTTCCAAAGCGACCCAAGCGCCAATATTGGCTTCATGGTCACAATTAGTTACAATAATCTCATCACCAGGTGTAAAAGTTTGACCCAGACAAATTGAGAGAACTTTCAACATCATTGTCGTAGATGGGCCCATAACTATTTCTTTAGGATAATTAGCATTAACGAAAGTAGCCATTCCCCTAGTTGCTAAAGCCAATCGTTCTCCCGCAAGTTGAGAAACGGCATAAGAAGCTCCCAACTGGACATCAGAACTCAGAAGAAATTCGCTAATTCTATCTACTACCTTTTTTAGGGTTTGTGACCCGCCAGCATTATCAAAAAAAGTCCATTCACCAGCGAGAGCGGGAAAATATTGACGAACTTTATCAAGATTTAAAAGCATAGTATAAGTTTTGTAGAGAATGTTATTTACCCTAACCTACCTTTGGGTAAGTCGCACAGAGAGCATCCACATCCTCTTTTGGTATTTACAACTTCTTCTGCTAGCTTTCTTTATTTGCAATAATCTCTGTGGTAAAAGGTATATTTTAAGACTTGAATACGAGCTTACTGAGATATTTAACTTTTAGCATGAATTAATGTCTTGATTCTTCACAATTCTCGCCAATTTATTTGATAAGTTTAAGGTAGAGTCAAATAAATTATTGTTTTGATTCTTAATTCCTTGATTGAAAATAAAGGAACGACCTATGAACACTACGATTAAATACGACATCGAAGTTATCAAGAAAGAAGCTCTTAAACTTGTTAAAAAGAGACTTGTTAACCGTCAACAGGCAATTTATACCCTGTGTAAATATATTCCTCATCGTGAATGGATTAATTTTGAACTTGAGTTAGAAAAAAATGAATTTTTACTCAGAGATAGAATTATAGACTTGCTCAATCACGAATCTTGGGAAGATGATTGAGGGTGCATATAGAAGCCGTAACACATGAGAAATATATTAATAAAATCACAGTTAAAAATTCATTTTTCATAATTTAAAATCCTCGAGTTAAATCGGGGGTTTTAAACAAGAGATTATTGAAGTAATATGAAGTTCAGATCATCACTCTCATTCAGTAGCTCAAAATCATCCGAGGATTTAACCCCGGATGATTTATTACTCCTGCTTCCTTCAACTTTTTAGCTATGTCAGTGAATACCTTAGAGGTTATTTATAAAGTAAATATTAAGTAGGGTGTGTTACGGCTGTTTAGGAATTTGAGGGTTTGAGAAAGTTTAATTTAGCCGTAAAACACCATATTTTTAGGTGCGTTACGCGCTGCTTTAACGCACCCTACAATTTTAGGTTTACTTTATAAATGGTCTCTTATAGATGGGCTACGTCCTCGTATTTCCTGACAATTAGTTACTGAAAAATGGCAAAAAATCACACTCAATTGATTCCAGTAATTAGATATTAGGCGGACAAGTTTTGCAGCCCTATCCATTCGTTGATAGGTTGCAATTGGTTTGCGTAAACAGTAGTGTTTATACGTTTTTGTTTTTGAGGTTTTCTAGATATATTTCCTGTGACAGCCTCGGTAAATGAGCTAGATTCATTCAAATTATAAACAGGCATTTCTTGCCAGCAGTGGCGGCAAAACCAGTAACTCTTTGTACGGCTTATATGTTCTAAAAGTAAATTTGAACAGCAAGGACAGTAATTCATCTTTTTGTAAAATCCTGTTACTAAAAGTGGGTTGCAAACTAGAGTAATTAGTCGGTAAGCCCTTAGATATTTAAAAAACGTGTTTATGTTTTGACTATAATTTAGAAAAATGAGGAACTTGTGAAGAAGTTTAAGATACTTAATAAGCCATAATATTTTTTATACAAGAGTTAGTTTTGATTTCTGTTCGTGCAGCGCGGTGTAGCAATGCTCATTTAGCTTAAAAGGCAAGAGCATAGGAGAAAAGATTCTTTTTGTTATACTGAAATTTTTGAAATAAAACTTGGTACACCTTAATCTTCTGTAATCTTGTTGCCTACGAAGCCAAGTAATTTTAGGGAGCATCTCAAATGTACAAGTTTAATTTACATACGGGATTCTGAGTTATCCCAAAGAATAAAAACGAACCGCATAGACGCAAAGTGGCTTTCCGCAGGTTAGAACACAAAGGACACAAAAAGAAGAATATTTAAAGGGTTTTTACATCAGTTTCCTATATTTTTGCCAAATTGGAATGTTCCCTAATTTCTAGAATAAAACCAGATTCTTATAGGTCTTTTAAGCAATAACTTTAGGTTATTTAGAAAATTATCAAATTATCTTCAGATAAATTCGTATAACTACACTTTTGCCAATATTCCAATACCACTAATAAGTGCGATCGCCCCACTTTGAGTATTTCTACCATTCGCCCAAGTATGACAATATGCATCGGAGTATAGCCGTTTAAATTCTGCTGACGGTAGGTTTTTATTTGTTCGTAGCTCGTCGCTCTTTCTTGGCCCGTATTTTTCCATACTATCTATTCGTGCAGGAGTTCTAATGCCGTAGGGATAAATATAAGTAAATGTAAATATGATGACAAAAGCTATAATTACTTTTAATCATCATTAATCCTATCGGCAAACCGTATATTATGGATAAAGCAATAAAATAATCGGCTTCAAAAGGCAGATTTTGAATTAATTAAGCAATATCGTTTGATATTTAGCTAATTTTGCACTGCTTATTTGAATAATCTTCTCAAAGCTTGCTGATTCGATTATTTACCAAGCTGGAAGCTATTAAAAAGTAAAAAGGAGTGAATGTGATCAACGCCATACAGATTAACGAAAACTTAACGACTACAGGACAAGTCATACCAAAACAGCTTGAGCAAGCTATCCAAGAAGGTTTTAAATCCATCCTAAATCTGCGATCGCCTGATGAGCTAGGATTTTCCCAGGATGAGCAAAAAGTAGCGGAAGCATTGGGGCTGCATTATACAAATGTTCCACTCAAGGTGGATTTAAAAAATTTAAATGAAGAGGCGATTACCAAAATCCTCAGAACACTTGAACAAATCCCTAAACCAGCAGTTGTGCATTGTGCAGCCGGGATGAGATCAACTGGAATTGCGCTTTTAAGTATTGCTATCCAAGAAGGATTAACACCAGAAGAAACCTTGGCAAAAGCTAAGAATCTGGGTTTTGGATTCTTTGAACATGCTGGCGTTAGTCCCCGGCTGAAGCAATTATTTGTGGACTACGTTAACAAGCATGCGAAAGTAGCTGTCCCTACTTGCTGAAACAGCGAGTTTAAGAAACCTCTCCCTGCCTTGAACTGTCGTTCAAGTCTGTCCCTCTCCGAGTCGGAGAGGGGCGGTTTTGCGTAGTAAGACCTTTTTTTACTGAGGTACAATTCGCGCAACTGGTCAGTGGATAAGCCAACGTACAAAGTAAAGGCGTACCAGTAGCGACAATATCGCTTAGGGGATATTATTCATTCGGAATTATTGCCAAATCTACAACTTAAACTAGATGACATCATGCATATTTAATAAATAAGATTTTGTTGTGGCTGAGGTGAATCGCATTGTTTACCTTCGGTAAGAGCGATCGCAATGGTTTTCTAAACTAGAATAATTATTCCTATGAACTACTACGTAATCTACGATGGAAATTGTAATCTCTGCGTTACCTTGGTGCGATCGCTAGAAACCTTAGACAAAGGACAGTTATTTCGCTACAGTCCTATGCAAGATGAGCAGACACTTTTACGGTGGGGAATTACAGCCCAAGACTGCGAACAGGGGATGATTTTAATTGATGCTAACGATCCTCAAAGACGTTGGCAAGGTAGTAACGCTGCTGAAGAAATTGGGCGGTTATTGCCAGCAGGAAGTATATTTGTGGACGCTTATCGAGCCTTACCGGGGATGAAATGGGCAGGCGATCGCTTTTACGAACAAATCCGCGATAATCGTTACACCATATTTGGTAAGCGTTCCAATACTTATGAGTCGGCATACTGTGTTGATGGTAGCTGCAAGCCGTAGGTAGGGGGCAGGGGGCAGGGGGCAGGGGGCAGGGGGCAGGGAGCAGGGGGCAGGGAGCAGGGGGCAGGGAGATGAGGGGAAACCCCATAAATAATAAATGTATTGAATAAATGTATTGGTTCTAAGACAAGTACGCATTATTATTTATCGTGGCACTTTCCGCTTAAATAAATATTTTTTCCTTAAGCATAAATATATTTATTAGCTCGTAACCCTAGACTGTTGGGGAATTCCAGCATCTTTTTCCCCCTGCCCCTTGCCCCCTGCTCCCCTGCCTCTTTGGTCATTAGACAGAATTTATCCTGGTAAAAAATCCGCCTACAGGTGCTAGCTAAAAGCCCGGTAGACCAACCATTATGCTATCTGGCGTGTTTGTAAACATTGTGCAATCAATGATATTGCGATCGCACCACAATTCGGCACAACATACTGGCGGGAGGGATACTGCGTGAGAATTGGTGCTAACTACTTGGGTAATGGAGAATGTGAATTTACAGTTTGGTCGCCGCTATTAGATAGCGTCACTGTAAAAACTTTGACACCACAGGAGCAGGTTATTCCCCTCAAGCCTCAGTCTGAGGGATACTGGCACGCGAAAGTGAATGATGTATATCCAGGTACGCTTTATCGGTATGTTTTGAATGGTCAAGACGCTTTTGCCGATCCCGCGTCGCAGTATCAACCGGAAGGAGTGCATGGGCCGTCTCAAATTGTCGATCATCATTTTGAGTGGACAGATGAAGGGTGGACTGGTATTCCTGTGGAGTCGATGATTTTTTACGAACTCCATGTTGGTACTTTCACACCTGAAGGAACTTTCACTGCGATTATTCCTCGTCTACCGGAACTGCGGGAACTGGGAATTAATGCGATTGAAATTATGCCCATTTCCCAGTTTCCGGGAGACACCCATATTGAAGCGTCTCTGGCATATCGCAACTGGGGCTATGATGGCGTTTACCCTTATGCGGTGCAAAATTCTTATGGTAGCCCAGCCGAACTAAAGGAACTGGTAAATGCTTGCCACCAACACGGAATTGCCGTTGTGTTGGATGTGGTGTATAACCACTTTGGGCCAGAAGGCAACTATATGAGTCAGTTCGCGCCCTACTTTACTAAAACCTATAAAACACCTTGGGGCGAAGCGCTAAATTTCGACGATGCCCATAGTCAGGGTGTGCGAAATTATTTTATTGAAAATGCGCTTTACTGGTTGCGCGAGTTCCACATTGATGCATTGCGGCTTGATGCTATTCAAGCAATTTACGACTTGGGGGCGAAGCATTTTCTTTGGGAACTGGCGGAAGCGGTTCATCATTTTTCACAACAAGGACAAAAATGGAAACGCCATTTAATTGCTGAAAGCGACCAGAATAATCCGCAAATCATTCGGCCAATAGAATTGGGTGGATATGGTCTTGATGCCCAGTGGAGTGATGATTTTCACCATTCATTGCACGCACTGTTGACAGGCGATCGCCAAGGATATTATCAAGATTTTGGGCAAGTAGCTCAGTTAGCAAAAGCTTACAGTGATACTTTTGTCTACGATTGGAAGTATGCACCACATCGCAAGCGATTTCATGGTATGTCTTGCCGCGATCGCCCCCAATCACAATTTACAATCTGTATTCAGAATCACGATCAAATCGGCAATCAAATGAAAGGAGAACGCCTCACTCAGAGGATCTCTTTTGAAGGATTGAAGTTAGCTGCTGGCGCTGTGCTGCTATCGCCTAATTTACCCCTGTTATTTATGGGTGAGGAATATGGCGAAACTGCACCCTTTATTTACTTTGTCAGTCACTCCGATGCCGACTTAATTCAAGCAGTTCGAGCCGGACGCAGAGAAGAATTTGAAGCATTTCACTATGCAGATGATCCCCCAGATCCCGAATCAGCAGAAACTTTCCTAAAGTCTAAACTCAATTGGGAATTACGTAATAACGGTAAGCACAAAGTTCTCTGGGATTGGTATCGTCAGTTAATTAATTTACGCAAGACGCATCCAGCACTTTTAAATCAAGACCGCAATTTCATCGAAGCGACTAGCGATGAAGACAAACAGGTGGTTATTGTGCGTCGTTGGTGCGAATCAAGTGAACTAATATTTGCGATGAATTTCAATTCGTCTTCAGTGACAGTGACTCTGCCGTTTGAGCAAAATGCTAATAAATTGTTAGACTCTGCTGATACCTCATGGTCTGGGGTAGGTTCTGAAGCGGATGAACATCTGTCTGTGGGACAAGAAGTAAAATTGCAACCTACTAGTCTAGTACTCTATGAAAAAGGATGAAAGGGAGGGTTAGAACTTAAAGTTTCAGCCTCATAACTCCAACATTCGAGTAAAAAGGCTCGACGTTCGAGTAAAAAGGCTCGACGTTCGAGTAAAAAGGCTCGACGTTCGAGTAAAAAGGCTCAACGTTCGAGTAAAAAGGTTCAACGTTCGAGTAAAAAGGCTCAACGTTCGAGTAAAAAGGTTCAACGTTCGAGCAAAAAGGCTCGACGTTCGAGTAAAAAGGCTCAATGTTCGAGTAAAAAGGCTCAACGTCCGAGTAAAAAGGCTCAACGTCCGAGCAAAAAGGCTCAAACTCCCCCAACTCTCGATATCAGATAAGATCCCCCCGCCTGCGGCAACCCCCTTAAAAGGCTACGGTGTTGATACAAGTCGAATTACCCCCCTTAATCCCCCCTTATAAAGGGGGGAAACCGGAAAATCTAGTTCCCTCCCCTTTATAAGGGGAGGGTTAGGGTGGGGTAAAACCTTGGTTAATCAGCTATTTCAGACTTGTGTATACACCCTTGCTTAAAAAGGGGGGTTGGGGGGATCTTCCAGAGACAAACACGTTAACCGAACCGTATCGCCCCATCTCTTATCACAACAAACTCATGCGAATTCCTACCGCAACTTATCGAATTCAGTTTACACCCCAGTTTGGCTTTGACAACGCTAAAGCGATCGCAGCTTATCTAGCAGATTTAGGTGTTTCCGATTTGTATGCTTCTCCCATTTTCAAAGCTCGATCTGGGAGTACCCACGGTTACGATATAGTAGATGCCACTCAACTCAACCCAGAATTGGGAACTACTGAATCCTTTGATGCCTTAGTTGGTGAAGTCCAATCTCTTGGTATGGGCTGGTTACAAGATATAGTGCCAAACCACATGGCCTATAGCAGCGAAAACGATTACTTGATGGACATATTGGAACACGGCCCAGATTCCAGTTATACTGACTACTTCGATCTTTCTTGGAATGCTCCCTTTGGCGATCGCCAAGAGCGAATTCTCGCTCCTTTGCTGGGAGATTTCTATGGTGCATCCTTAGAAAGCGGACACATTCAACTAAAATACGAACAAAACGGTTTAACCGTAAACTATTACAGCTTAAAACTGCCCTTAAGATTAGAATCTTACACAAAATTTATTACCCATAACTTAGGTAAACTCACACGCACACTCGGACGCAATCACCCCGATTTTATTAAGCTGTTGGGTATTTTGTATATTCTCAGAAGTGTGCCCTCAGAAGTTGCAGGAAAACAGCGACAAGACCAAATTGCATTTATTAAAGGATTGGTTTGGGAACTCTACACCATAAACGATGCTATCCGCGAGTTTATTGACGAAAATATCCAAACCTTCAACGGAGAACCAGGTAATTCCGATAGCTTTAACTTGCTAGATGAATTACTAAATGATCAATTTTACCGTCTCGCCTTCTGGAAAGTTGGGGCGGAAGAAATGAACTACCGCCGTTTCTTCACTGTCAACGAATTGATTTCCGTTAAAGTTGAAGAAGTGCGGGTCTTTAATAATACTCACAGCCTAATTCAAAAGCTAGTTGAGGAAGGCAAATTTACAGGCTTACGCATCGATCATATTGATGGACTCTACAACCCAATCCAGTATCTAGAAAGACTGCGGGAAAAGACGGGAGATGTTTATATTACGGTCGAGAAGATTTTAGAAATCACCGAAGAATTGCCAGAAAACTGGGAAATTGAAGGGACATCGGGATATGACTTTCTTAACTATGTAAATGGCGTATTTTGTCAAACTGAAAATGAATCATCCTTCGATAAAATTTATCAGAACTTTATTGGTTCAAGAGTAGATTATTCCTCGGTAGTGAAAGATAAAAAGCATTTGATACTAGAAAAGAATTTAGCCGGTGATATTGACAATTTGGCTCTTTTGTTAAAGAACATTTCCAGTAAATATCGCTATGGCAATGACTTTACACTCAATGGCTTAAAAAGAGCGATCGCCGAAGTTCTAACCCTGTTCCCAATTTACCGTACATATATTACACCAGATGGAATTGGGGAGAGCGATCGCGCTACCATTCAAGAAGTAATTCGCCAAGCGAAAGACCAAGCGCCCCTGTTGCAGCACGAACTAACCTTTATTGAAAAGTTAATGGTGCTAGATTTTGATAATTCTCTGACTCAAACAGAACGCGAACAGTGGATATATTTTGTCTTGCGGATGCAGCAATATAGCGGCCCGCTAATGGCTAAAGGCGTAGAAGACACCACACTATATGTTTACAATCGCTTGCTGTCACTGAATGAAGTCGGGGGAAATCCCGGTCATTTTGGCATCGATTTAGCCAAATTTCATAGCTTTAACAAACAGCACCAAGCAACTTGGCCCCATACAATGAACACCACAGCTACCCACGACACCAAACGCGGCGAAGATGTGCGGGCCAGATTGAATGTCCTCTCAGAAATCCCTGATCAATGGGATCAGCAGGTAAATACCTGGAGTGCCATTAATCGCGGAAATCGCAGTCATCGCCACGGGTTCGCTATGCCCGATCGCAACGATGAGTATTTTATCTATCAAACCCTAGTAGGGGCGTTCCCCTTTGTGGAACAGGAACACGCATCCTTCGTAGAACGGGTGAAGGATTATATAATTAAAGCAATTCGAGAAGCAAAAGTGCATACAGCATGGTTGCGACCTGATAGCGAGTATGAAGAAGCCTGTACTTCCTTCATTGAAAAGGTACTTGACCCTTCCATCTCCAGGGAATTTCTAGATGCCTTTCAACCCTTTCAACACCGAATTGCAGAATATGGTATTTTCAATTCCCTTTCTCAAACTCTGCTAAAGATTACCGCACCCGGCGTACCCGACTTATACCAAGGAACAGAACTTTGGGAACTCAGTCTAGTTGATCCAGATAATCGCCGTCCTGTAGATTTTGAACAGCGACGTACTTACTTAAAGGAGATCCGCGAACAAGTTAAAACAGATATTCTCGGACTAATTCAAGAGTTGCTAAACGACAAAACCGACGGCAGAATCAAACTGTTTTTAACGGCTCAATTACTCAAAGCCAGAACAAACTATGTCTCATTATTTCAGGATGGCGACTATCTGCCCTTAGAAGTTCAGGGAACCTACGCCAATCACATTATCGCCTTTGCGCGGCGAGAAGGGAATCAAACAGCGATCGCGATCGCGCCTCGCTTCTTAACCAGCCTCATCCAACCTGGAGACAACCCTTTAGGCGAGTCATGGCAAGATACGCACCTGCAATTACCCCCTGGAGCTCCCCTAAATTGGACAAACGTCCTAACTCAGCAACCCTTACAAGCTACAGAAACCCTATCGATCGCAACAGCCCTCACCCACTTCCCAGTTGCCCTCTTAATCAGCACTGCCGAGTAAAAACAAAAATCTCATCCCACGCAGAGAGAACCCTGTAAAACCTCAGCGTTCCTCTGCGCTTCCCTTCACGTTCCTTTGCGTTAAAAAAATTCTAAATATGACAACTCCCCCACAACTTAGTACCACGCAGATAAACAAAGTGCGCTTCCATATCAAAAAAACGTGGAAAACCTTAACGCGATCGCACGAACACTTATTACAGTCTGCCAAGGATACTAAACTAGACCACAAAACCAACACTCCCTGGATCGTCTACATTTCCCCCTTAGAAGATTGTCCCACCATTCAGCGTGTGTTAGAGCGATCGCTATATCCCAAAGATATGCAACAGCTAGAAATTCGCACTTTGCCCTCAGAAGTCGAAGCGATTAAAGAGCATGGCTTACTATACCTACCAGGGCCTTATGTCGTACCAGGTGGTCGATTTAACGAAATGTATGGCTGGGACAGCTACTTTATATTACTGGGACTTTTGCACGATGAAGAATGGGAACTAGCCCAAAGTCAGGTTGACCAATTACTTTACCAGGTAAAGCATTACGGCACTATCCTCAATGCCAACCGAACTTATATGCTCTCGCGATCGCAACCCCCCGTCCTCAGCATGATGGTTTTGGCACTATTCCAGCACACCCAAGATAAAGAGTGGTTGAGGACAACCGTCCCGCTTTTAGAGCAGTTTTACTATTACTGGGTAGTACCGCCCCATTTGAATTCTGGAACCGGCTTATCCAGATTTTATGCCTTTGGGGAAGGCCCCGCACCAGAAGTTGTGTTTTCCGAACGCGATGATGAGGGAAAAAGCCACTACGATCGCGTCAAGGAATATTACCAAACCTTTGACGTTGAAGATTACGACGTTAATCTTTACTACGATCGGGAAAATGACAAACTGACCTACCTATTTTACAAAGCCGATCGCACCATGCGCGAGTCCGGTTTTGATATCACCAACCGATTTGGCCCCTTCAGTGCTGATATCCTCCACTACGCTCCTGTGTGCCTCAACAGCTTGCTATATCAGGTAGAACAAGACTTGGCGCAAATTAACAATATTTTGGGGAACGAACAACTAGAAAAACAATGGCGCGATCGCGGCGAATATCGGCGCGATCGGATCGATCAATTTCTCTGGAATGAAGAACGGGGACTCTATTGTGACTATCACTTCCAGAGTGGAAAACGCCGTTGCTACGAATTTGCTACCACATTCTATCCCCTGTGGCTAGGAATCTCTTCTCAAGCCCAAGCCCAGCGCGTCGTTGACAATCTCTCTTTGTTTGAAGCTCCAGGCGGAATTCTTACCAGTACTCATGTCACCGGGAACCAGTGGGATGCACCTTTTGGTTGGGCCCCATTGACATTTATTGCTGTCCAGGGACTTCACCGTTATGGTTTTCATACAGAAGGCGATCGCATTGCTAACAAATTCCTGACTATGGTGATTAAAGAATTCGAGCGTCACAATACCCTAGTTGAAAAATATGATGTTGAACGCTGTTCTGCCAACGTTTCTGACGAAATCACCTTTGGATATAGTTCTAACGAAGTTGGCTTCGGCTGGACAAATGGGGTGATTTTGGAACTCTTAGCAGGCGGTGGGAAAAAAGTTTAAATAAAAAGGCGTGAGGAAAAACTCACGCCTTTTTATATTGAGCAGAATTCATCGCTATAACGTCTTGTTAATTCCCTGACGATCACTGAATCGGTTGTACACTCAGGCGATAGCCGAGATTGTGCAGGATAAGGCTGATGGTTCGCAGTTCCGGGTTGCCTTCTGGCGACAAGTCCCGATAAAGATTTTGGCGGGTTATACCCGACCGTGCTTGGGCTACGTTCTGAAGCGCTTCTAGAAAAAACGCCAGATCACCATCCTGCTCGTACTCTTCAAGGGCAACGTCCAGGTACGCTTTTGCCATTTCCGGGTTTCGCAGCTGCTCAATTACGACCTCTTCATGGTTTCTCAGTTTCTTGCTCATCTTCTCCTGATAAGCCTGCCAATATCCCTTCGCTTTTTTTATGTCCCTGTCCTGGCTGTCCTTTTCGCCACCACACAGGAGAATCACTAGATCATTTGCGGATTCTCCAAAGTACACGCGCTAGCCACTGCCAAAGAAAAAGCTCAGTTCTTGAACGCCTTCGCCAACCGACTTGCAATCCCCATAATTACCCTGTTTGAGCCGCTCTATCCGTCGGATTATCCTCGAACGGATCGCATAGTCCTTAAGGTTTTCTAGCCATTCGGTGTACGGCTCCTTGCCATATTCGGTAGCATAGACTTTCAGGGTTTTTTGACGGACGATATCAGCCATAACTTAATTATTTATCTTAAAAGCGGCAAAGCGTCAATAAATCTATTATGAGGAATAATCACAATGGTTCAATCAGCCCCAAAAGTTCTAACCGTTAACGAATTTATTAGCCACTATGGTGAGTGCGATCGCTATGAACTAATTGATGGTGAATTAATTGAGATGGAACCAACCGGGCCACACGAGCAAGTATCTGCATTGATTGGGCGAAAACTCAATGTAGAAATTGATCGTCAGGATCTAAGCTACTTTATCCCCCATCGCTGCCTAATCAAACTATTAGGAACAGAAACAGCTTTTCGTCCCGATTTGATTGTGTTAGACCAAACTCAATTAATTAATGAACCCTTGTGGCAACAAGAACCTGTAATTACATCAGCAAACTCGATTAAACTAATTGCTGAAGTTGTCAGCACAAACTGGCAGAACGACTACGCCCGCAAAGCTGAAGATTATGCCCTGTTAGGAGTTCCTGAATATTGGATTGTTGATTTTCTGGGCATTGGTGGCAGACAATACATTGGTAAGCCAAAACAGCCAACAGTGACAATTTGTACCCTAATAGAGGATGAGTATCAAAAACGGTTGTTTCAAAACAACGAGAAACTTATTTCCCCAATCTTTCCCAATTTGCAATTAACGGCACAAAAAATCTTTACGGCTGTGCAACCTGTTTCCAAGTAGCTTATTTCAATCACAACGCAAATATAGCAATCTTATTTGATTGGCTCTCCACCAAAAGAATCAGATCCCCGACTTCTTGAAGAAGTCGGGGATCTTTTGGTTCATAAATATTTTTCAAATCCGATATTAGTACCTACTAATTATCATCTTTACGCTTATCATAAGGCTCACCTGTAAAAGGTTGTACCCCACTAGCAGGATAAGCATCATCATTAGGCCCAAAAATCCGCATTGCAGCTTCAGAAATATACCGGGTTATATTAGCAATGATTTGGGAAATAGCCGTCATATTTGACTCCTTATTTTTGAGTCTATTTAATTGTGCTACCTCTACTTTAATACCAATATTCTTAGCTAGCTCCTATTCTCAATATATTGAGAATATTTGCAATCTTTATTCAGATAACTTCGCAATACTTTAGCTTGTTAAAAAGCCAAACGTTTCTCTTTTATTCTAATTGAAATTTATCTATTTCTCCAAATCCACTCAGGGAAAGAGGTTGGTAAACAAACTTGCCTTGGAAGGATATTATTCTCTTTCATTAGACAGCCGTCAAGTTAACATTATTGCTAGCTTTTACTATTAAAAAATATTAAGTATTTTATAAAGCTAGTATAAAGTTACTTATAAATCTACTGTTACACGGCAATCTCTGAAATATCCTTACTAGTTAGTTGACATTATTTATGGTAAATATTACCATAAATAAAAGAAGCATCTTGTAAGGAATCTCTTGCATGACAACTTTGCCAGATTTGGACTATGTATATAAACAGCAAAGTCAGCATAACCAGGAACTAAACCTCTCGGCTGATGACTACAGCTTGTTGACCGATCTTTATCAGTTAACAATGGCAGCTTGTTACACTGGCGTTGGTATCGAACAACGACGGGCTAGCTTTGAATTATCTGTCAGACGATTGCCAGAGGGTTTTGGTTATTTAATTGCAATGGGGCTAACGCAGGCATTGGAATATTTAGCCAAAATTCGCTTTAGTTCCGCGCAAATTGCGGCATTACAGGCAACGGGAATTTTTGCTCATGCAGGCGATCGCTTTTGGTCACTTTTAGCTGACGGAAAGTTTACGGGTGATGTTTGGGCAGTGCCAGAAGGGACAGCCGTCTTTGCCAATCAACCACTATTGCGGGTGGAAGCACCACTTTGGCAAGCGCAACTAGTAGAAACTTACATCTTAAATACGATTAATTACCAGACTTTGATTGCCACAAAAGCAGCAAGGTTGCGGGATGTAGCGGGGGAATCAGCAACACTTTTAGAATTTGGCACAAGACGAGCATTTAGCCCGCAAGGGTCTTTATGGGCGGCGCGGGCGGCTTTAGCGGGTGGGTTGGATTCCACCTCCAATGTGTTAGCAGCGCTACAACTAGGACAACAGCCAAGTGGTACGATGGCGCACGCCCTAGTGATGGCGCTGTCAGCAATCGAAGGCACTGAAGAACAAGCTTTTAGTGCATTTCATCGATATTTTCCGGGTGCGCCCTTGCTAATTGATACTTACGATACCATTGCTGCTGCCCAACGCTTGGCCGAAAAAGTAAATTCCGGGGAAATGCAATTAACAGGAGTGAGATTAGACTCAGGAGATTTAGTTACCTTATCAAAACAGGTGCGATCGCTCCTTCCCGGTGTGCCAATTTTTGCCAGTGGTGACTTGGATGAGTGGGAAATTGCCAGATTAAAAGCTGCTGGGGCGCAAATTGATGGTTACGGATTGGGAACGCGACTAGTTACAGGTTCGCCTGTCAATGGAGTTTATAAACTTGTAGACATTGATGGCATCCCAGTGATGAAGCAGTCTAGTGGTAAAGTTACTTATCCAGGGCGCAAGCAGATTTTTCGCTCGTTTACGGGAGGTAAGGTAAAAGCAGACAGGTTGGGACTCTTAGGTGAAATTCCTCAAGAAGAAGAACCTTTGTTGGAGTTAGTAGTGCAAGAGGGTCAACGGGTGCAACCGTTAGAGTCTTTGGCAACAATTCGTCAACGTACCGCAGCCTCAGTTGCCAGTTTGCCACAACAAACACGGCTTTTGGATCATCCTGTGGCTGTAGAAGTGGAAATTTCTGAGGAGTTACGGGTGTTGACTGAAGAAACTAAGAAACGAACCGCAGAGGCACAGAGAACACATAAGTAAAAGTACTCTTTCAGTCTGTCTTAATTACGAATTACGAACTACGAATTACGAATTACTATGAGAGTTGCTTTGTTTGGTACTAGTGCCGATCCGCCAACTGCGGGACATCAAAAAATTCTGAGCTGGTTGTCTGAGCGTTATGATTGGGTAGCGGTTTGGGCGGCGGATAATCCATTCAAGTCCCATCAAACGCCCTTGGAACATCGGGCGGCAATGTTGCGACTGTTGATTGCGGATATAGACTCGCCACGACACAATATTGCTTTGGAACAAGAATTGAGTAGCTTCAGAACACTGGAAACAGTGGAAAAAGCGAAGGTTATTTGGGGTGAAGATGCTGAATTGACGTTGATTATTGGTTCAGATTTACTGACTCAGCTACCACGTTGGTATCGCATTGAAGATTTGTTACAGGAAGTGCAACTACTGATTGTACCGCGACCCGGATATGCAATAGATGAGTCTAGTTCAGAGGTAGTGCAAAAGCTGGGAGGGAAAATTGCGATCGCTAGTCTGACCGGTCTGAATGTTTCCTCAACAGCGTACCGCGAACATGGAGATTCTCAAGCCCTCACCGCCCCTGTAGTTGCCTATATTAATCAAGAGCATTTGTACGAATGCCAGGACGTTCACAAAAAAAGATACCAACTCCGTTAAACCAACAACCTTTGGCCGATTTCAAGGTTGGTGTTGATAATGTAATTTTTTCTGTAGATACTGTACAAAATCGGCTGTTAGTTCTACTAGTAATGCGACAGCAAGAACCTTTTCTAAATCATTGGAGTCTTCCCGGTACTTTAGTGCGTCCCGGAGAGTCTTTAGAAGATGCCGCCTATCGCATTATGGCAGAGAAAATTAAAGTCAACAATCTCTATTTAGAACAACTCTATACATTTGGCGGACCGAATCGCGATCCACGGGAAGCAACTGATAGTTATGGTGTGCGTTATTTATCAGTTAGTTACTTTGCCCTAGTGCGATTTGAGGAAGCCGAATTAATTGCCGATCGCATGACTGGCATAGCTTGGTATCCAGTAAAACAAGTGCCGCAATTAGCTTTTGACCATAATGAAATTCTGGCTTATGGACACAGGCGATTACGAAATAAATTAGAGTATAGCCCAGTGGCTTTTGAAGTCTTGCCAGAAATGTTCACCTTGAATGATTTATATCAGTTATACGCCACAGTTTTAGGTGATAACTTTTCCGATTATTCTAATTTTCGGGCGCGTCTACTCAAGTTAGGTTTTTTATGCGATACCGGAATTAAGGTATCACGGGGTGCTGGTCGTCCGGCTAGTTTGTATAAGTTTGATGCGGAAGCTTTTGCTCCCCTAAAAGATAAACCTTTGGTGTTTATTTAGCTAATTACTTGAACGTAAGTTCGATGAACCTCTCCCTCCCAGCCTCCCTTTCCGAAACGGAAAGGGAGGAGCAACAAAAAATTAATTCAGCTTTTTGCTCCCCTCTCCGATGCGGAGAGGGGCTGGGGGAGAGGTCAAATAAGACTTGTCAAACTCACGTTACTTTGCATCCAAAGTCCTGAGTAACTTATGACTCTTGACAAATGACAAATGACCAATGACTAATGACAAATAATATGAAAATTGCGATCGCACAAATTAATCCTACTATCGGTGATTTGCTTTTAAATGCCCAAAAAATCCTAGAGGCGGCACAACGCGCAGCATCTAGCGGGGCGCGTTTGTTGTTGACACCAGAACTTTCTTTGTGTGGCTATCCACCAAGAGATTTATTACTAAATCCTAGTTTTGTGGAAGCAATGGGCATCACTTTACAAAACCTAGCTCAAGATTTACCACCAAATTTAGCCGTGTTGGTAGGGACTGTTGAACCGAACCTCAATGCACATATTAGTGGTGGTAAAACTTTATTTAATAGCATGGCTTTGTTAGAAAATAGCCAAGTTAAGCAAGTTTTTCACAAGCGACTTTTGCCTACTTATGATGTATTTGACGAACGTCGCTATTTTGAACCAGGGTTGCAAGCTAATTATTTCACCCTAGATGATATCCATATTGGCGTAACTATTTGCGAAGATTTATGGAATGATGAGGAATTCTGGGGCAAACGTAGTTATGCAGTGAATCCGATTGCTGACTTAGCAATTCTGGGTGTAGATTTGGTTGTAAATTTGTCTGCTTCCCCCTACACTGCCGACAAGCAACAGTTTCGTGAAACAATGCTTAGGCATAGTGCAGTACGTTTTCAACAACCGATTATTTATGCTAATCAGGTTGGCGGAAATGATGATCTAATTTTTGATGGACGTAGTTTTGCCTTGAATCGTCAAGGTGAAATTATGTGTCGTGCCCGTGGTTTTGACACCGATTTAGTAATAGTTGAATTTGACGAGGCGCAACGGGATTTTCAATTAAGTACTGTAGCGCCTCTCTATGAATCGGAAGATGAAGAAATTTGGCAAGCGTTGGTTTTAGGAGTGCGAGATTATGCTCGGAAGTGTCGCTTTTCTAAAGTAGTATTGGGTTTAAGTGGCGGGATTGACTCTGCAATAGTAGCTGCGATCGCCACGGCTGCACTTGGTAAAGAAAATGTCCTGGGTGTTCTCATGCCTTCCCCTTATAGTTCGGAGCATTCCATTAGCGATGCTTTGGCATTAGCCGAAAATTTGGGGATTAAGACTAATCTTTTACCAATTGGCGAGTTAATGCAAGGCTTCGATCAAACTTTGGGTAATTTGTTTGCAGGTACTGAGTTTGGATTGGCTGAAGAAAATATCCAATCTCGGATTCGCGGTAATTTATTAATGGCGATCGCTAATAAATTTGGCTATCTTCTTTTATCTACTGGTAACAAGTCAGAGATGGCAGTTGGTTACTGTACCCTCTATGGCGATATGAACGGTGGGTTAGCTGTGATTGCAGATGTTCCTAAAACCCGCGTTTATTCACTTTGCTATTGGTTAAATCGCAATAATGAAATCATCCCGCAAAACGTCTTGACTAAAGCACCCAGCGCTGAACTCAAACCAGGCCAAGTGGATCAAGACTCTCTACCGCCTTACGAAATTTTGGACGATATTTTGCAACGCTTGGTTCACAACCACCAATCAGCAGCCCAAATTGTTGCAGCCGGTCACGATGCGGTGATTGTAGATAGAGTAATCCAAATGGTGGCGCGGGCTGAATTTAAACGGCGACAAGCACCCCCCGGCTTAAAAATCACCGATCGCGCTTTTGGAACCGGTTGGCGAATGCCGATTGCTAGTAACTGGGTTGGTGTCAAAAAGGCTTATCAGGCTAAAACTACAGCTACACCTAACCTTAGTTTATTGTGATGGGACAAGATGCTCATCCGCAAATCAAGTAATTAACTGTTCTACCACATCTAATTTGCTCCAAATTAAATCAAAGTCTTGTGGGGCAGGTATTTCGTCCCACCCAACAAAATTGGATAAGCTACCAGTTACCTACAGGTTGAACAGTAGCACCTAGCATTGAGGGATCGATTGAAATGCCCAATCCTTCAGCTACACGACGACCATAAGAAATATCTGCCCGGAAGAAGTGGCAAAGTTGGCGCATTTGGATATCCTGCCTTGCTTGAGAGAGACTACCGACAATATTTTTAGCCAGACGCTCTTGCTGTTCAGGAGTTAGTAACCGATACAGATTACCTGCTTGCGTATAATCGTCGTTTCCTTCACGATGACTGTAACGATCGACTGTGACATCGCCCAAATGACTAGGTGGTTCTGCATAAGCTGGATTTTCTTTGGGCGTACCCTCAGCACTATTCGGTTCATAGTTAGGAACGCTACCGCCGTTGTTCCCCGATGCCATAAAGCCATCTCGCTGATAATGCATCACTGGACATTTGGGCTGATTAACGGGTAGTTGCTGATAGTTACCACCCAAGCGATAGCGTTGAGCATCTGGGTAAGAAAAAATTCGAGCTTGCAGCATTTTGTCTGGAGAGAAACTAACGCCCGGAACCACTGCACTAGGGCTAAAAGCGGCTTGCTCTACTTCGGCAAAATAATTCTCAGGGTTCCGATTTAGCTCTAATATCCCAACTTCAATTAAAGGATATTCCCCTTGTTTCCAAACTTTGGTTAAGTCAAAAGGATTGTCAGGATGTTTTTCCGCTTGCTCCTCGGTCATCACCTGGATACACATCCGCCACTTAGGATAATCTTTTTTAGCGATCGCTTCAAACAAATCATGAGTCGCATGATCCGGATCTTCACCCTTAATCTTAGCGGATTCTTCCTCCGTCAAGGTTTGATGTCCTTGCAGAGTCTTAAAGTGAAATTTACACCAAACGCGATCGCCTTCAGCATTAATTAAACTAAAGGTGTGGCTACCAAAACCGTCCATGTGTCGATGGGTTTTGGGAATTCCCCGATCTGAAAACAGGATTGTCACCTGGTGAAGCGATTCTGGACTGAGTGACCAAAAATCCCACTTTGCATTCTGGTCTTTGCAATTGGTTTGGGGATTGCGCTTTTGGGTATGGATGAAATCAGGAAACTTCAAAGGGTCGCGGATGAAGAAAATAGGGGTATTGTTACCTACAAGATCCCAGTTACCCTCCTCAGTATAAAACTTGAGGGAAAAACCTCTAGGGTCGCGCTCGGCATCTGCTGAACCTTTTTCTCCTCCAACTGTAGAGAAACGCAAGAGAAGTTCCGTTTTTTTGCCAATTTCAGAAAAAAGTTTGGCTTTACTATAACGGGTAATGTCATTGGTAATAGTCAAAGTACCATGAGCAGCCGCACCTTTGGCGTGAACAACGCGCTCAGGAATACGTTCTCTGTTGAAATGAGCCAGCTTTTCTATAAGGTGGAAATCCTGCATTAGCACAGGGCCACGCGCTCCAGCCGTGAGTGAGTTCTGATTATCGCTAACTGGAATACCGTCAGCAGTTGTCAAGTTTTGGGGTTCAGTCATGCGTAAAGAAGCTCTCCATGTAAGTTACTCAGATTGCCCACAGTAGATTGACGGTTGCCTACTGATAGAACACTCTAATTCATAGTCATAACGAGTTTATATATAAATCATACTCGATATGATTATGAATTACCATAAATTTTTTTGTATTTTGGTAAGGGACTTCCAAGAAATAAATTATCCAAATAAACGAACCACAGAGACACAGAGAACACGGAGAGAGGAGAAATAGAGAGGGTTTTTTCGTCAGTTTTGGGACATTTTTTTATTTGGAAGTTCCTAAGATGTAGAGACGATATATGTCTCTATACCGCCTTTCAGGTATTTAAATGTTTGAGAATCAACGAGCAAATATCTGTCGCCTCAATTGGATGTTCATTAACTAAATGAGTTTGATGGGTGATAAATAGAGGCCCTTCATCTGGGGAAGTGGTAATGTTACCGTGAGAACCACGCACCAGAGAAGCATCCAGAGGAATCACATCCATCAGGTAGCGGAAACCCAGTTGTTTCTTAAGTAACTTGAGAGCAATTTTCCCTTGAGGAAATTTAATTTGCGGATCAAGGAAAAGTTCTACAGGATCGTAACCAGGTTTGCGGTGGATATCTACAGTTCTAGCAAAATCAGGCGCTTTTGCATCATCAAGCCAATAATAATAGGTAAACCAAGCGTCAGATTGTGCGATCGCTACCAACTCCCCCGATCTAGGATGAGCAAGGTGGTAGGCTTGTTTACCCTCTTCATCCAATACCTGCGCTACGCCTTCAGTCGCTTCTAAAAGCGATCGCACTTTTGGGATATACGCCGGATCATTCACATAAACATGAGCAATTTGGTGATCCGCAACGGCAAAGGCAATGCTAGCACCAAAATCGAGCAGTTCTCGCCCTAATTCTTCTCGCACAGCAATTAGTCCATTTTCCCGTAGTACACGGTTGATATCCACAGCTTTAGAAACTGGGGTAATGCCATACTCAGAAAGAATAATTACCTGAGTATTACGTGCTTCAAAATATTTAATTAAATCGCCACAAACAGCATCAATTTCTCGCAAATCAGCTTGGATGTGTTTTTTATCATGACCAAATTTTTGCAAACAGTAATCTAAATGTGGTAAGTAAACCAGTGATAATGTCGGGCTGTAACGTTCCTCAATCCATTTTGCGGAATTGGCAATCCATTGGCTAGAACTAATGGTAGTTTTTGGCCCCCAGAAATCGAACAGAGGGAAATTTCCTAAATCAGATTGAATTTGCGATCGCACATCACTAGGATGGGTATAAATATCAGGTAATTTTCTCCCATCTGCGGGATACATTGGGCGCGGTGTAATCGCATAATCTGCTGAAGAGTACATATTGTACCACCAAAAAAGGTTGGCACAAGTGAAAGTTGGATCAATTGATTTAGCTATTTCCCAAACTTTGGGAGCTTGCACTAGTTTATTAGACTGCCGCCAAAACTTCACTTCACATTCATCGCGGAAGTACCAACCATTAGCGACAATTCCATGTTCATCGGGCAATTTTCCTGTTAAATAAGTAGCCTGAACCGAACAAGTCACAGCAGGTAACACTTTTCCAATTGACGCTACCTGTCCTTTCGCAGCCCAAGAAGATAAAAATGGTGTGTTTTCTCCTAGTAAACTGGGCGTTAATCCCACAACATTTAGAACAACAGTTTTCTGCATAAACTTAATCCTCTCTTATAGTAATTTGAAAAAATAACTAGAAACGCACAATAATGTATCTCTAAAGATTTAAACTAGAAAACTAAGTTTAAACCTTTAATTACGAATTACGAACTACGAATTAATTTTAATACCCACTCATACTCACGTTGAATAGAAGTTAGTAAATCTATCTTCATCTCTCCTGGTAATACATCCCAAGTATAAGTTTCAATTTCTAAATGAGAGCAAGCATTGTTTGTTTGAAGTAGATGCAAAACAGTCGCAATATCATCTTGCGTAGATTGCAAAATTTGATAATCATGAATAAAAATTGGGACATGGAAGTGAGTCCGCCATTCTTCAGCTAGAGATTGCTCTAAATGCGGTAACGCAGTTATTAAGTCAGGATAGTGATGCAGTGTACCATCAGTGCGACGTTCTATTACTTGGTGGAGATAAGTAGATTCAGCAAAAGGACGTAAGCGTTCAACTATCAAACTACGCTTTTCAACCTCAGCAGGTATTTTTAGTTTAATTGCTGCGCTGATTTGAACCTTGCCAATTTTAATTCCTGCGGATTGGAAACGTGCAAATACAGATTGTGGTTCCTCGTATTCAACTGAAAAATGGCAGGTGTCATAACAAATCCGAACGTGTTCTAGCAATTTAGCTTCTGCTAAAGTCTGCTCAATATTTAATTTCTCTGATAAATAACTACCACCGATTGGCAATAACCAGTTTTGATAGAAATCAATTACTTCTGAGGTGTTTTCAATTAATCCATCAGGCTCAGGTTCTAAATCAATATGGAGTATCTTTCCTGTTTCTTCGCAGATGCGAATCATTTCTACAACTACTGATGCTATATTTAAACAACTCTTTTTCAGAACTGTGTCGAAAGTTGATTGGTCTTTTTGCCACCAAGGTTTATAAGATAATGGCAGCGTAGAAATTCCGCCGTCAAGTTCTTCTGGTAATAGAGTAGCTAAAATTTGTGCCAAATTTAATGTATAATCGACCCGTTCTTGTGTAGACCAATCTGGTGCATAAACTTGGTCTTTTACTACCTGTCTATGGAATCCGCCATAAGGGAATCCATTTAAAGTGAAAACGTATAAATCTTCTTGACTAAGCCAGGCTTGGAATTGAGCCAAGTTATTATTTTGTAACAGTTCTTTGGCAGCTGCATCTGCTAATCTTAAACCAATACCAAAAGGTGCTGTTGGCGATAAACGTGATTTGAGATTGAGAACATATTTTTCTAAATTGCTAAAAACTTCTAACCAACTTTCACCAGGGTGAATATTGCTGCAATAAGTTAAGTGATTATTGTTTTTTGTAATTTTCATTTTCTAGCTTTATCCCTTGTATATGTAATTTTTTCGGCTTATACTATTTCACAAAATATCTGCCACATATTCAGTTGTATGGGCGCATAGATGTGCGCCCACATAGCCAATTTATGGTATTACTGGATATATACATTCAAATTTAAGTAACGGCAAATACTTTTGCTAACTTCATCGAAAATGGCAACAAAATTAGAACGAATAAGCCGTAATACAAACCAGCAAAACCAGATGCAATAGTTGCATCTAAAACTATTAGAGATAAAACGCCTATTTTTACGGCAGTTCGGATATTTTCGGCGACTGGTTCACGCGCAGCTTTGATAAAATTAGGCAAGACTCTGATAGCTAATACAACAGCAAATGGCAGTGCTATAGTCGCTGCATAGTCTCCTAATAATCCTAAAGCTAAAACTGCTGTTAAAACTATTGCAATCAGCAGTAATGCGAGTACTCCTGTAATCTTCTTACCTCCGTGAACTTCACCCTGACTAATTGCGGTGATAGCAGCAATGTAAATAACAGGAATCAGCGCTAAATACCAACGTTCTCCTATCATTGCTGGTACAGCACTTACGCCTAATAATAAGTTACTGCCACGACACAAGCCCATATTTAAAGGGCCAAAAAAAGGATGATGTTTGGCGAGTGAATTATATAGTAGGCATGAAAGAGTGATAAATATAGCGATCGCACCACTCACCAACGATACTTGAAAAGCAGCTATAATGCCGATCGCAAATAGTATACTTCCCAATAAAGTAGCATTTTCACGAGACACGCGACCACTGGGAATTGCTCTATTCGGTCGCTCTTTTGCATCTAATTCAGCATCAAAAACATCGTTAAAAACTACACCACCGCCGTATAAACCAGTTGTAGCTAATAACAACCACGCTAATGGAATTAGTATGGTAAAACTTGCTTCTCCATTGATTAATTGAGCAAAAATAGCCCCAGAACCAGAAGCAGCAAAACCAACAAGAATATCCGCCCAGGCAGTAACAATATTAGCAGGACGCATCAATTCTAGATAACCCCGCCAGCTTCGAAAATTTAAGCTTGCAACATTCACTTATCTGCCTCCGTGCCTAATAATTTATCAAAAAAAACCGCATATTACAGATGAATCAGATATTTATGCAATTCCTTATCCCCACTCCCCACTCCCAATTTATTACTCAATCAACACATAATCTGAAACTGATTTGATTCCTGGTTCTTGTCCCCGCAACACAGAATTGCCATTGAACAACTCGCGTTGATCAACAGATTCGGGATTGAGCCAGTCTGACGCTTTCATCTGCCCAGTTTGACTGTAAGCAGCTAGGGCGTTTTCATAACAAACTGCTCGTACATGTTCTTCAGGAATGCCCCTATCTAACATCAACTGAGCCGTTTTTGGGACTGCCAAAGGATCGCTAATACCCCAATCAGCACTACTATCTACAATGATGCGATCGCGTCCATACTTACGAACAACTTCTACCATCCTGGCGTTACCCATCTTCGTCTGTGGATAAATGGTAAAAGCTGCCCAAAAACCCCGTCCTAATACTTCCTCAACGGTTTCCTCGTTGTTGTGGTCAATAATTACTTGTGAAGGATCTAAGCCATATTCAATACAGCGATCCATACTCCGACTAGCACCCGCCTTTTTATTACGATGAGGCGTATGAATTAGCACCAACATATCGAGTTCTTTAGCTAATGCTAACTGTTGACAAAAGTACTTATCTTCTGCTTCTGTCATGTCGTCGTAGCCAATTTCACCAATAGCAACAACTCCCTCTTTACAGGCATAAAGTGGTAGCAGTTCTATAACTTCTGCTGCTAATGCTTCGTTGTTAGCTTCTTTCGGATTTAGGCCAATTGTGCAGTAATGTTGGATGCCAAATTGACTAGCACGAAACCGTTCCCAGCCCACAAGACTGCTGAAGTAGTCTTTGAATGTGCCAGCGTTCGTTCGTGGCTGTCCTAACCAAAAAGCTGGTTCAATAACGGCGACAATGCCATATTCCCGCATTACTAAGTAATCGTAAGTAGTGCGCGAACACATGTGAATGTGAGGATCGATAAACATCATGGTTTTAATGATTGGGCATTGGGAATTGGGAATTGGGAATTGGGAATTGGGCAGTTATCAGTTATTAGTTAAGAAAATCGTCTGTGATAACTGTTCACTGATTTGAGTCTCCCTCATCCCCACTCCCTTTTATTTGTAAACAAAAAGGCCATCGCGGCTAAAATTATTCCAAGTCAGATTACCTTGTTGAATAGATGACCGTAAATCTGGGTAATGAGAAAGTAATGCCTGCGCTTGGGGTAAAGAAGACTCAGCACAAGCTAACGCTGCTGCTTTTTGCTCGTCTATATCCCCATTAGCCAGTACTTTTTCTAAATCTGTGATGATTGCACTATCCGCAAACCGTCCTACAGGTCGCCAAAGTTCTGGCGTAACTGAGCGTTTAGCTGCCCAACGTTCATGGGCATAGTCTGCTAACATCCTCGCCAATTCTGGGTTAGCACGCCGATCGAGTCCCCAAATTAGATGCAAAGGACTACCGACAAACACAGCTTTCAGCACCATCTGATTCCAAGCAGCATTATCTAAATAATTAGCTGGATAAGGGTTATGTAGTGCGATCGCTTGGAATACATTACTCATATTGCTGCGAATTCCCTCAGCAGCGCGATGGCGATGTAGCTCTGGATGTGGTAGAAATGGCAAACTTTGATAAAGGACAACTAACTCCCCCATATCGGCAGTGGAGAAGAATTTATCAAGCGATCGCACATAGCCCTCAGCATCATCATGGGGCAAAGCTAGAAGCAAGAGTGTACGACCTGCTTGATCTACACTCCAATGACCAGGATACCAACCAGGAATCACATCCTGGGCTGCTTCCAAGTCCTGGAATGTTAGCTGCAAATCCTCTTTACCTAGATAACGCGGCACAGCACTAAAAGCCGTAAAAAACACTCTCTCAGCAGCGCCGCTAGCAATTTGTGCTTGCTTCTGTTCCAGCCAAGCAAAAGCTTTCTCTGAAACAGACTTTAACAGCCAGTGATGCAGTAACTCGTTTACTTTACTCATGATGAATTTTAGGAAAAGTTGCCCGACTTTTTTATGGCAACTAAGTATAAAATCTAGCACTAAACTTGATACTTTGTGATTCAAGCAGCTAGATAAGATACTACTTAGATTATAACTTTACTGAATCTATAAAAATCTCCTGACTTTCGAGAAGATAGTGTAAAGATCCCATTTCGATTAGATAAAGGATCAAATTTTGTTACGGAATAAAATTAAAATTTAATGTAATAATCATATTTATATACAATCTTAAATATAAAGTTCAGACAACTAATAAAGTTGTTAGTGAATGTATTTTTAGCCCAGTTTTGATATTAAAATATTTTAAATTTTAGCTTTTAAAAGACTTTCTTTTCCAATTTTCTATCATTTCAAATACAGTACTGATGTATTTACACCTACTTAATAAGTAGTAATATTCCAATGGCTATTCAGCAAAAAACCGTTTTTAATCTTAAACCAATTAACCAATGTGTTCGCGTGACATTTAATTATGATGTTCACTTTACTAGAGGCTTGTTTCAGTTAGATAATCCTTTACTCGCACAAGCGATTGCCGCAGATGGAGAGACAGCCCCAAAACAAGTGCTAGCAGTGGTAGATGCAATTCGCGCATTAAAGATAATCAACGGGGGCTTGTACCAGATGAGTTTACATTTACAGGTATTACCAACAAGCCAGCATTCTCGTTTACTTGCTAGTTCTGACAAAAATTTTAACTTTCAGCAGCATTGGGTTCCTTAGCGACCAAAATTTATCCATTGCTATACAAAGGCGTATATGCCTAATCATGAGTTACCAAACTTAGCATAATAATATCCTCCCTAAGATAGTTGATTTTGGATATCAAATATTATATTTACTAAAGGTTTGAAGTCTTAAACCTACAAATTTTTCTATGATTATCATCATTTTTATCAATATTAATAGTCTTTTATTAAGCAGCAAGTAACACTACAATTAATTCTTAGTGAATTATTAATTGAAGCCATCCTTGCTTTAATTAACTAAAATTGGCAGTTATTTAGATCAGGTAAACGAAAAAGCTTAAGCTTTGCGTGTACTTTCTATTTCACTATGCCAAAAACAATTCGTGAACTATTTAGGTATCATAATGTTGAAACGTCGCACAATACTAGCTGGTTTAGCTGTACTAGGCTTAACGTTGGCTGTGACTACTAAAGTATATGGACAGTCCACACCTGGGCCAGATGCTTGGGAGACTGTTTACAATGATGCAGTAGCCGGAGCAACAACGACAATTTCAGTCCCGCTTTTGCAGCCTTTATTATCACTTGTCTTAGATGTCTTCTACAACTTGGCAGGTTATTGGGGCGGTTAATTCTTTGTCTCATACCTAATAAGAGTCTAGACGCTGTTGCAGTGTAGTTTTTTGGTAATTTCTCATTCTGCGTAGACGCAGAGTGTCTTGTCGCTAGAAATCCCTTCAACATACCTCGTATTCATCAACGCAGATTTATCCCGTAGCCAAATATTTCATCACCCGTGAGGACTTTTCTTTCTATGTTCAAACCTCGCACAATTTTTAGTGCCTTAAACGCAATTATCCTAGCGTTTGCCATCAGCACACAGATATATATACAACCCGCACTAGCTGCTGGAGGAACGTGTAATCCAACTGTGGGAAACCTACCTATATGCCCCAGTACAGCGCCTGTTGCGTCAGCTAATTTCATTGACCCAACTGCAACAATCATCAATCCCACAAATATTACTTTAGGGGGAAAGGTCTACGTTGCCCCATTTACCCAGTTAAATGCTACTAATGCCCCCATTAGCATTGCGGCCGGTTCTAACGTCCAAGACCAAGCGAAAATTACAGCTTCGGGAGCAGGAGTGCAAGTAGGTGAGCGTGTGATTATAGCACACATGACCACAATCAAAGGTGCAGCTAGAATCGGGCTTCAAGGCTCAACCGGGCCTTTTACCGACCCAGTTACCAATACTCAGTTTAGCAACACTGTTCCAGAGACATTTCTCGCCTTCAACTGTGAAGTAGACGGTGCGACTATAGAAAGAAACACAGTAGTCAACTTTCTCTCGCGGGTTGGCCCTGGTGTCACCTTACCGGCTGGTAAAGTTGTCTTGCCTGGTAAAAACGTCACAACTAACCTAGAAGCTAATAGCGGTCTCTTGGGCAAAGTAGCAAACCTGACACAAGCCGACGTTGCATTGATGGAAGGTGTCGTTGAAGTCAATCAAGCATTGGCCGAAGGTTACGCAGCATTAGCCGCAGCAGACTTGTCAAATGTAAAAGGAATTAATTATGCTCCCGTCACAGCTTTTAACCCCGGAGGTCTGCCAAAGATAGGTGGAATTACGACCCGTAATCCAAACTTTCGTAACCGCATCGTCGGTAATGTGATTACGGAAGATTCTTTAGCAACGCTCAACAACAAACTAGCTAATAGAATTTCGCTGCGTGGTGATGAGGGTGAACCTTTTCATATTGGTAAAATTGCTGGTATGGCAAACGATGTTGTCTTTCATGCGTTAGCAACAACTAACTTGACTCTTGGTGATGGTATTGGTTATGGGCCTCGCGTTCTAGTTCATGGCGGTAGGCAGGTTATCAATGGTGTTTCTAATGGCCCTGAAACTAGCGTAGGTAATAACGTCGGGCTAGGGCCGAACTCCATAATATACAGTGCAGTTATCGGTAAAAACTCAGCAGTTGGGCAAAAAAGCGCAGTCTTCAACTCTACAATACCTCCGAGAACGCGTATCCGTTCTCGGACAATCTATGCCGACAACGGAAACCTGATTTTACCTGTGGAGTGGTAATACCGTTTCACCTTAAAACTGATATAAATGGCAAGCACAGGGTGGTTGGGGAGCAAGGCGATTTTGTGAAATGGTATAAGAGATTAATTTTCGATAGACTGAAAAGTTTTCCAGAACTCTTACTAAATGTTCATTTGAGTTTTGAGTACAATTGACCAAAATTAGGGTGTAAAGGGTAGACGCGCCACGCCACGACGCACACCCCACACCCTTCTTCTTGACTTTTGCATAATTTATGAACCTAAAAATTTTATCGCTAGTGCGATCGCAATACCTACGATTGATTGTGCTGTTCACTTTCATATTTGGGCTGGTACTAAGTTTTGATGAGAGTTCATCTATAGCCGCACAGACGGAAATATCCTCCAATCAGCCTCAAATAGTACAACCGTCAGTCACCGGACTTGTTTCTACATTATTGGATGAAGTCGAGGAATTACCATCAGACTTAATTCGCTGGTCAACTTACTGGCAACTTTGTTGGGAACCATATCCCGAAGCTAAAGAATATGAACTACAAAAGGTGCTTGTGGATGGCAAATCTCCAAAGTTGCAACGTCAAAGCGATCGCTGTTTTCGTATACAAGCTGCATCGAATGAAAACAAAAAATCACAAGGATTATTTAACCGTGAGTTAATCTTATTAATGCATAAGATTCAGCTTGCCTATCGAGTACGAGCTATCTTAGATAACAACCGCGTCAGTGAATGGTCTCCAGTCATGGCAGTTGGTGCAACTACTGACTCCCAATCAAATGATACTAATGTTAGTGTTAAACCTTTCTCTCCATAGAAACATAGGAAGAAGGGTTAGAGATAGTTTAGCAAGTATTGTACAAATGCTGGACAATTGCAGATAGTGCGGTCTCGAAAAACACTTTTTTAATCGTAACAAAGTTTAGAGGTTACAGTAGTTAGTACATTACTTGCCATAGTCTCTACCCCGCATACCCGATGGGATATTTATTTTCGTACCAATAATTGATTGTTCGCCATCCCTAAGTAAAAATTTAGAACTATTAATTTCAACGACTTCATACTTTTCTGTTGTAAACAAAGAACCCAAAGTGGCTACAACATCTGCAAGAGAAATTTTAAAAGCTAGCGGTATCTGTAAATTAAAAAACGATTTGGGAATACTCTTAATATTTAAATGCAGCTTGCGATCGCTTACATACCAGATACCATTAAATTTATTACCTGTTATCAGTTCTCTAGGTTTGTATAAAACAAATGTTTGAACTCTAGTTTGCTCATAAGTCATATCATCTTTAAAAACAATAGATATTTTTTCCCAGGAAGTATCAAAACGCCATTTACCAAAAAGTAAAATTTCTATGTCTGTATCAGAAAGATTAATATTATTCATATTGAAATTTTGAATTTTTTAAAGTATTGATGTTTGCTTACAAATTCTTGTCCGAGAAAAAAATAAGTGCATCTGCCAAATTAACCAAGACCCCACCCGCCACGCTCCCATTGAGAGGTCTTTGGTAGATGAGTTTGAGGATAAATCGAAGGTTTTTTGGTCATAGTGTAACCATTGAGCCGGTAGATGTCCCATCGGTGTCATCGGGGACAATTTAAAAGTTAGTTGTTCATAGTCTAACCAGTTTCCATCTTTTCGCCAACCAAGGCGATCGCCAAGTCTCTTTTCTGCTTCGTAGTCTACTTGACTACCCATCTCGCTCCAGATACTTTCCTGAACACTGAAGCCAAAATAACCATAACTGTATTGTTCCCAAAGTTGATCAATAATGTAGAGGTCTTGACAAGGAAAGTTATCAATATCTTCCTTGTAAACTTCATTCCAATAATCCTTTTTCATGACTTGTAGGATTAATTTAGTAGTTTCAATATCAGCTTCTTTCCAATTATGCTGTGCCAATAGATCCCGCAGTTGTGTATAATCGATATTTGGATTACTTAGGAAGGTAACATTATTATTAGTCAGTTCCATAAATCTTGTTTCTTGAACAGGTGCTGTAGAGACAAAATTTACTTCTGCTATGTCTAGTACTTTTCTTTGCTCGGTGAGTTGCTTAGATATGTAATTAGAGATTAAATCAATTCCCTTATCTAAAAAGACACCATTTTCACCCAAGTCTAAATTATCAATTTGCCAATCAAATACTTGAGATTCAATAAAGGCATCTTTTAATCGGGTTGTTTTATCGTAACTTGTCACCATAAAATCAAGAAAAGTTTCAGAAATTGCCTCGTTGCCTCCAATATTTAATAAATTTGATTTATGTTTCAAAATATTATCCCCTAAGATTTTAATATCTCCAACAGTCGTGTAGAAATATTCATCTACTTTAACAGCTTCATCTATCAGAGACTGAAAAGGACTAAAGTAATCTTGCAAAGAATTTTCAAAATTGACTGCCGTATGAGCAATTTTAGCTATTTCTTTCCGGATCTTATTAGCTTTCATTTGATATTCATAAATTTCTTGATATACTTCTATATCTTTAATTATTTGCTGAACAATTTCTTCTTGTACTTTGGTATCTTCCGTCAGTTTTTTAATTCCTTCACCAAGCAATTTTATTTTTTCTAGCATCATAAAATAAGCATTGGTTAATAGTAAAACTGATTTAAAGTTTTCTTCTTTTTCACATCTTAAATCTTCAACAATTTTTAGATTATGTTTATTTTTTATCTCTAAATTGATTCTTTCATCTTCTAAATTTTTTATTTCTAGATATTTATGTCTAAATAACTTCTTTAAGTTATCTGTAAGTTGTAACAAAAAATTATGATAGCTATCCTTATAGTTTTCTAGCAAATCAATAATATTAATGTAATCCTTAATGAAAAGTTGGATCTCTTCAAAAATCTCTGCCTGACTAATTTCTTCTTTCCAGTTAATTATTCCTCCAAACTTATGATGATATCGAACACCTTCTTTAATTAGTCTTTGACGTTCTCTAATTTTTTTTTGAACTATTTTTACACCGTTATTTTTGAGGATAGGCAGTTGATAGTTTTGTTCGTAAATGGAAATATTCTCGTAAGCGATTAATTGCCTTTGCTGTTTACTTAGCATCTGATTAATTTTTAAAGATATGAATATTTATTAAGCTCTTACCCATTTTAATACCTTGGGGTCTTTGTCGTAGCGGTATGTAAAGCCATCTTTAGTAGTAATGGATTTTCCCTGACTAGCCTTGCTGCGAATAGTATTGATAGTAGAGTCTGTTAATGTTTGCATTTCCTTATGAGAAAGTTCTGCAATTGTGTCTACCTCAATTGATATATCTGGTTGAATTGGAGATTGATTATTAGGTGAGGTATTTATTGCTGTCTCAGAATTTTTGGGGGAATAATTGACAATTAGCTGGGATTTTTGAAGGCGATAATCTTCCACAGTTAGAAGTTGCCAACTAGAATCTTGTGATAATTCTAAAACCCATTGATGATAGTTAAACAAACTTTCTCTATGTCCAACACTGATAAAAGTTGTCTTAGTTGATTGTAACTGCTCATATAAATTTCCTTCGTTGTTTAAATCTAAAGCACTTGTGGCTTCATCTAATATAGTAAAGCTAGGATGAGTAACTAATAATCGTGCAAATGCGAGACGCTGTTGTTCTCCCAAAGAAAGTATATTTTCCCAAGGAACTTCAGTATCAAAACCATCTACTCGACTTAGCAAGTTTTGCAAGTTAACTTGTCGCAAAATTCCTTCTAGTTCTCGATCGCTCATTTGACGATTTGTTTGAGGATAGAGTAACTGTTCGCGTAAAGTTCCCAAAATTATATAAGGACGCTGGGGCAAAAACAACACTTGCTCTAAGGGGGGTCGCACCAGACGGCCAGTTCCAGCATTCCACAAACTAGCGATCGCTCTCAACAGAGAACTTTTACCTCTACCACTCGGCCCGACAATCAGTAAACCTTCTCCAGGCTGAACAGCAAGTGATAAATCTTCGACGATTACCTGCTCATAGTTTGGAGTTTGTAAGGTGAGATGCTCGAAAGCGAGACGGTTTTCTTCTATAGTTTTAATCGTACTTACATTCTCTGGTTCTTTGGTGACAGCTTTTAATGCATCTGACAACTCACTTAAACGCTCAACGTAACTAGAAAATCTCCCAGAAGTTCCAAATTCATTAATTACTTCTGCCATAGCAGTAGCAAACAGATTGCAAGCTAAACTTGCTTGTCCCACTTGTCCAAAATCAATTTCATCTCTAATATATAAAGGCCCAAGTACTATGAATGGAAAAATTTGGATAACAGCCTGATATCCTCTAGTAAAAATATCCTTGTTTCTTTCCCAATTAATCTTGCGCGTGGCATTTTTTATAATATTACTAAATCGACGCTGAATAATATTAGATTCTTGTTTTTCTCCCTGAAAAAAGGCTATGGACTCAGAGTGATTTCGGACATGGGTCAAAGCATAAGCGTAGTCGGCTTTAAATTCGAGTTCTTCTTGGTTAATTTTATTCAATTCTTGAGTCAAGTAAACAGCAATCAAATTGCCTATGATAGTATAAGCAACTAAAGCAACTGCAACAAATTGGGAAATTGACCAGAGAATTACTAAAAAAGTTATCATTTCCAGCGTCTTTTCTAGTAAAGTAGCTGAAAAGTTGAGAGCGCTTCTGGTAATAGGTTCGATTTCTTGGGATAGACGTTGGTCTGGATTATCAATATCAGATTTAAAATTGATTTTATAATAGGCACGGTTACTGAAATATTTTTCTAATGTGTGATTATTTAGCCATTCGTACCAATCAAGAGCAATTCTTTTTCTGATAAATTTCGTAAATCCGACTAGGAGTGTTACGCAGAGAAGCGCAGCACCATAAACCAATACCGTATCAACAAATTTATCAAAATCTTTCTCTTGAATGATCACATCGACCAAATAACGGCTAACGAAGCTATTAAAAGCCGTGACACCCACGAGTGTAATTATTAATATTATTAAAATAATCAACATTCCCCAGGCGCGAATCACACTTGAGAAAACTCTTCCCTGTGCCTCTGTAGGATACCAGTAAGGCCCTGTGATCGCCTTCACATTTTCCCAAAATTGAGTAAAAGTTGAAATAAGAGAATCCTTTTTTAAGGGTTGAGCGCGAGAAGTTGTAGATTGCATTTTGTGTTCCTGTTTCAGGCAATTCAAGGGGCGAGTTTTTGTTTAGTTGGGTAACAAAATAAAAGACTTAGCTAGTTTAATTAGCTTTATATTAAATATAATTAAGAGAAACGAACCGCCAAGGCGCAGAGGACGCAAAGAAATAAAGAAGCTATAAAATTAGGTGAGTAATAAGGTAGATTTTAGTAATTTCTACTGTGCGCTATCTGCGATCGCAAGCTGTAATTGTTTGGCTAAGGTTTTTACATTGGGTTCATAAAGCATTCGACCGTGGTTTCCAGGGACTTCAATCACTCTGACAGGTTGTTGAGTATAGGGTTGCCATCCCCAATCAGGTAGATCGCAGTCGGAAAAAGCTTGTAGTTCTTGCAAAACAATCTCCTGAACTTCTTGAGCGCGGAATAAAACAATGGGTGCAGAAATTGGATGATTAGGCTGATATTTAGCATAATTGAGCGTCAGTACTTTCATCACTTGCAGATTTGTTTTCAGTAAGGAAAGGGTTGAGTGTTCCGGTAAAACATTATGACGGTACAAATATTCTGCCGTCAGTTGCCATCTGGCTTGATCATCAGTTTGAGCAGCCAAATCAGCATATTGCAGACCTAAAGAGATTCCCTTCAATGCTTCAATTCGTCGAATCGTTTGCCAAATCCAATCAAGGTCTGTTCTATCAGTAATACACTCAGGTCGAGAAACTAGTCCGGCATCCAAGATAGCCAGTAAACTCACCGTTTCACCTTGCTGTTCGAGTTGGGAAGCCATTTCAAAAGCAACGGCACAACCTGAAGAATATCCTGCCAGTATGTACGGACTGTTGGGTTGCTGTTGACGTAATTGCTCAATCAGTTGACTAGCATGAAGTTCAAGCGATTCAGGTAGCGCGGTAGAATCGTTTCTTCCTGGAGTTTCGAGTCCATACACTGGCCGTTCATTTGTGAAATTGATTGCTAAATCTCGAAAGTAGAAACTGTGTCCATTTGAGCCAGGAAGACAAAATAAAGGGGTTGCATTTCCTAGAGTTTGAAGTACAAGTAAATCGGGATTTGGCTGTTGAACCTCATGATTACTTAGTTGTTGTGCCAGTTGAGCAATAGTAGGATTCTGAAATAAACTACTTAAAGCAAGTTGTCGATTAAATATGTGTTGAATATTATTGAGCAGTTTTACCGCTAGTAAAGAATGTCCACCCAAGTCGAAGAAATTATCATGAATTCCAATTTCTTGACGTTCGAGGACAGCAGACCAAATCTTCGCTAGCTGTTGTTCAACCTCGTTGCGTGGAGCTTCATATAAGCCTTCAATCTCACCATTGGGAGCGGGTAAAGCTTTTCGGTCAATTTTACCATTGGGAGTTAAAGGCAACTTATCCAAAATAATAATCTGAGCAGGTATCATGTAATCGGGTAGACGGGATTTAAGATCATTTTTTAATTGGGTAGATAAATCACTAGTAATTCCCGTTAGATATGCAATCAAACTCTGGTTTTTCTCAGTTTTATATAGAGTTACAATTGCTTCTTTAACTAAGGGATGTTGCAATAAAATTGATTCAATTTCGCCGAGTTCAATCCGAAATCCTCGTAATTTAATCTGATCGTCAATGCGACCCAAGTACTCAAGATTACCATCAGAATTCCATTTTGCTAAATCACCAGTTTTGTAAATTCGCTCAGTTTTACCGAATAAATTAACTTGAATAAACTTTTCGGCGGTTAAATCAGGGCGATTTAAATAGCCTCGTGCTAAACCCACTCCTGCAATGCATAATTCCCCTGACATTCCTGGGGGTAATGGTTGGTTGTGAGCATCTAAAATGTAGATGCGGGTGTTGGATATTGGTTTACCAATGGGCGGTTTTTTGCCATTAGGATTACAGAGAGCGATCGCAGCACCAATTGTAGATTCTGTTGGCCCATAGCCATTAAATAAACGTCTCCCCTTTGCCCATTTTGTGACTAATTCGCTTGAGCAAACTTCCCCACCAACTACTATGGTTTGCAAATCGGGTAAGCTCATCGGAGGTAATACAGATAAAACTGAAGGAGGAATAATAATATGTGAAATCTTATGTGTAAATAAGAAGTCAACTAAGCTTTTACCAGGTAATAAAGTTGTTTTATTAGCAAGATATAAACAAGCTCCTGTAACTAAAGGAGAGGCAATTTCAGCAATAGAGATATCAAAACTGAAAGAAGCGAGTTGCAGGAAACGGCTATGGGAATTAACTTGAAAATTATCAGCAAATTCTAAAGCGAAATTGGTCAGACTGCGATGCTCAATCATTACCCCTTTTGGTCGTCCTGTCGAACCAGAGGTATAGATTATATAAGCTAAATTATCAGGTATAATTTGAAGATTAAGATTCTCTGTTAACGCTGAACTAAAAGTACTTTCATCTAAACAGATTATTTGGTGTTCCAGTTCATCTAGAGGTAATTGCTCTTTGAGAAAACTTTGGGTTAGCAACACCGATATTCCAGAATCTTCCAACATAAACCCAATACGCTCTTTAGGATAATTGGGGTCAATCGGCACATAAGCAGCACCCGCTTTAAGGATACCGAGTAAACCAATAATCATATCCAAAGAGCGTTCAACGCAGATACCAATTAAGGTGTCTGGCTGAATTTGGTGATTTTGAATCAGGTAATGAGCTAATTGGTTCGCTTTTTGATTAAGCTGTTGATAAGTTAAGCTTTGGGATTCAAACACCAAAGCAAAATTATTAGGATTCTTATCAACTTGTTGTTCAAATAGATCAACTAAAGTTTTTTCGTGGGGATAATTAGTTTCCGTTCGATTCCAGCGTTGTAGTTGCAGAAGTTCGGCTGCTGTCATCAAAGGTAGAGTTTTGATTGGTTGCTGAGGTTTATCAACAATTCCTTTCAGCAAAACTTCAAACTGTTCTGCCATCCGTTGGATAGTACTTTTCTCAAAAAGATCGGTAGCGTATTCCCAATAGCAATTTAACTGATTGTCAGATTCTATGACCATAAGTGTGAGGTCAAACTTAGCAAACGGACAATATAAATCAAGCCATTGAATCTTTAATCCTGGCAAACTCAAGTCGGGACTTTCATTATTTTCCAGGGCTAACATCACCTGGAATAAAGGATTATGACTCATACTGCGTTCTGGTTGTAACTTTTCTACCAGAAACTCAAAGGGAATATCTTGATGAGAGTATGCATCTAAACAAGTTTGGCGAGTTTCTTGAAGAAACTCAATAAAGCTTTGCTCTGGTTTGATGTGGTTACGTAGTACCAAAGTATTGACAAAAAAGCCAATCAATGATTCTGTCTGGCTATGGGTGCGGTTAGCAATGGGAGAACCAATACATAAATCTTCTTGGCGACTGTAACGAGAAAGTAGAATATTCAAAGCCGCCAACAAAGTCATAAATAGGCTTGTGCCTTGTTCTTGGCTTAAAGCTTTAATATCAGCGCTTAATTCCGGCGTTAGGAAATAGAGATAACGTGCGCCTCGGTAGCTTTGCAATGCTGGACGGGGATAATCGGTAGGTAATTCTAGTAATGGGGGAGCATCTTTAAGTTGATGTTTCCAGTAGTTAATTTGAGTTTCTAATACCTCACCCTGTAGCCAGTTTCGTTGCCAGTTTGCGTAGTCGCTGTATTGAATGGGTAATGGTGCAAGGCTTGGTGTCTGATTTTGGGCAAAAGCGGTATAAGCTTGTCTGAACTCACGAACAAACACTCCCATTGACCAGCCATCACTGACAATATGGTGCATATTAATCAGCAACACATATTTTTGCTCTTTGATTTGCAGCAGTTTTGCTTTAAATAAAGGGCCAGTATTCAAGTCAAAGGGTTCTTGAACATGAGCATCGATAAAATGTTGAATGGTTGAGGATTGAGGATGTTCATCAAGGTTCCGGCAGTCTTGTATTGTTAAAGCTTCGATGTCCCCTAAATTTGCGTAGTTTACCGCCGCAGGCATCGCAACCTGGGGATTTCCCGCTACTGTAGGAAAATACATCCGTAGGCTGGTATGACGGTTAAGCAGATAAGCAAAACTGGAGTGTAGAGCATCAATATTGAGGTTGCCGTCCAGTTGTAAAACCATCGGCATATTGTAACTAGCTGAAGGCCCTTGAAGTTGCGCTAAAAGCCAGAGGCGTTGTTGAGCAAATGAAAGATACTTTGGGGCATCATCTGGTAAAGTCGGGATTTCTTCTGCCATGACGGTTGTAGCTTTGGCAGAATTTAAAAATGCTAATATATCTGCTTTGCTGGTTTGAATTTCTTGCTTGAGTTCAGAAGTTAGGGTGTTTTTACTAGTCCGAATTCGCAGCTTATCATCTTCAGCCCAAATTCGGCATCCTATATTCTGCAAACGCAGCATTAAATCAACCACTTGCTCATTTTTAGTCATATTTTTAATCGCACACAATCACAATTGATTGTCAATTTTAGTGGGTGTCTTTTAACAGAAAATAGTAATAATTTGAAAAAATTTACAGATGTTAACCTAACTCTGATTTTGGGCTGTAGGCGTAGACATGGCTTCCAATTCTACATTCTCATAAAGTTCGGTAAAAGGGGCAGTTAGGTTAATACTTTGGAGTTCAAATGTTTGGTTATCAGGTGTATAAGTTTGTAGCACCCATAAGCCTTGTTCATTACGACGGAAGGTTTCAACTCGTTGGTGTTTGCTATTAACTAAAACATATTCCTCTAAGCTATCAAGGGTTTGATAGTCGTTGAATTTGTCGCCTCGGTCAAAGCCTTCGGTGGACTCGGATAAAACTTCGACAATAAGTTTAGGAAAGCGTTTATAAGTCGGGGTTTCTCGATCTTTAGGGTCGCAGGTTACGATGATATCAGGGTAATAAAAGCGGTTACGTTTTTCAAGTTGGGCTTTAATATCGGCAAAGTAAACTCGACATTCTGACCCTCGAAAGTGATTACGAATCAATAAAGCTAGGTTTAGGGCAATGGTGTTATGGGTGTCAGTTGTTCCTGCCATTGCATAAACTTGACCATCAATATATTCGTGTTTGATGTTGCTTTTTTCTTCTAGCTCTAGGTATGCTTCAGGTGTAATAAAAACAGAATCAGATAGGGCAATCATGGGTTAACTTAAAGATAAATTTTAATTGAAGACGTGTTTTAACTGTGGTACTTTAAAATTCCATTTCCTCTTCGTCTGAATTGAGAGATTCCATACTTTCGTCAGTAGAATTAACCCAAATCAAGGTATCAAGATAATTAGCTAGTTCACTGAGGATCGGAAATTCAAATACCTTCCGCAAAGGAAGTTCCACCTTGAATTTATCACGGATGCGGGCAATCAGTTGGGTTGCTAATAATGAATGTCCCCCTAAGTTGAAGAAGTTATCTTGTCGAGTGAGTGCTTCATATTTCAGAAGCTTCGCCCACAATTCAGATAGCAATTTTTCTGTTGCTGTTACAGGCAATTCAATATCTGTTCTTGAAACTCCTTTATCTGGCGCAGGTAAGGCTTTGTGGTCTACTTTACCATTTGGTGTTAATGGCAGTTGCTCTAAAATAGTGAAATGGCTAGGAATCATATAATCAGGGAGCGTTTTCCCTAGAAAATCCCGCCATTCAGCTAATAAAGTTGGATCGACTTGATTGGTACGATATTGTAATGGTTCATTTGCATAATCTTGCCAAGGTTTGAGTTGCAAATTCTTTTCTTGAGTAAATCGTTGCAATGTCATTTTTTCAGGAAGATTTCGTTGAAAAATTACATCGTAATCAGAAAAATTTGTGGGGCTATATTGGATAAAAGGTGTATAAGGCAAATTTACCGCTAAAGTTCGGAATGTTTCGGGTTCTATACCCGCTTTTGCTTGGGCAATTGCCGCTTTTAAATCTGCAACAGTACCATCTAATTGAGCAATTTCTTCTAATAGCGTCATTTCTGAGATTAGACGAGCATTAGGAATATTCTTGATACCTAACAAATCAGGTTGCTGAATTGTTAAAATTTTCTCGATTGTTTCCAAATTCAGTTCTTCACCTTGCCAATCTAACCATTGAGGTGATGCAACGGGAATATCTACTTGATCCAAATGTAAAACAACATCATAACGAAAACGGCTCATTTCCGTTTGGGCATAACCCCGTTGTAATTGAATTTGCAGATGGCTAATTCGGGGAAACTTTTGTTTTAAGGCGAGAAAGAAATTAGGATCAATCAGTAATTCGCTTTCGGTTGCAATGCTTTTTTGAATCTGTTGCCGCAAGTCCTTAATTGATAATTCATCGGGGGCGCGATGAAACTCGACTGCTGTGTGGAAAGCTTTTAGCAAATGCAGATTTCGTACATCCCCAATAAAGATTGATCCTTGATTTCTCACCGCTTTGATAGCTCCCTCCAGTACTGACAAAAAGTAATCCAATGAGGGAAAATACTGGATCACTGAATTCATGATTACCAAGTCATAAACATTTGCTTCAATGTTATCAAACTGGTTCGCGGCACTGGCTTTTAAGCTAACTTTATTTTCAAGAGATTGCTGTTTGAGATGTCGTTCAATATAGTGCAATGCTTCAGGTGAAAGATCCGTACCAAAGTATTGCTGAGAATGAGGCGCAATTTTAAATAATAACAGTCCTGTTCCACAACCAATTTCCCAAATCCGTTGTGGTTGCAATTCCAAAATTTGGGCAACTGTTGTATCTCGCCATTCTTGCATCGCTGCTTGGGGAACCGCTTCTCCTGTATAGCTATCGTTCCAGCCCGCTAGATTCAGGGTTGGATCTTCGGTTGGGGTTTGTTGCTGAGAGTAGCTATCATTAAAAACTTGCTGCCATAATTCAACCTGTTCAACTTGCAGACTTTTGTCTTCTAGATCGTTATCTGTTGGCGTGGGTACAATGTAAGCTAGCAAGCGTTGAGCGATCGCACTTTCTCCTGCTAAAATCACAACAGCTTGTCCAATTTTGGGGTGTTGAGCTAATAAAGCTTCAATTTCACCCAATTCGATGCGAAAGCCCCGCAGTTTAACTTGGTTATCAATCCGCCCTAGATATTGTAAGTTTCCATCTCGCAACCATCTTGCTAAATCTCCGGTTTTGTAAACTCGTTCTTTTTCCCCAAATAATTCCAGTTCGATAAATTTTTCTGCGGTGAGTTCAGCACGGTTTAGATAGCCACGGGCTAAACCAGCACCCGCAATACAAAGTTCGCCAGGAATTCCAGGAGGTAGGGGTTGGTTTTGGTTGTCTAAAATGTAAATTCGTGCATTGGCAATTGGTTGTCCAATCAACAAATCGCCTACTACATCCCTTTTTCCAGTGGCTTCGTAAACACAACACCCCACAACCGCTTCTGTAGGCCCATATTCGTTAATCAAGCGGGTATCGGGAGCATGAGTCAGCCACGGTATTATTTGGTTAGAGTGTAATGCCTCACCACCTAAAACAAAGGCATTAACCCGATTTGGCATAGTATCAGGGCTGAGTTGCTGATTTAATATTTCCAGATGGGACGGTGTAATTTTGACAAGGGAAAGATGTTTGTTTTGTTTGACGATGTTTGCTAAAGCTTCAATTTCTTGTTTTTCTCTCACCAAAGTGGTGGTACGTCCACAAATTAGAGGTAGATAGAGTGAGGTAATGGTTGCATCAAAGCTCAGAGAAGACTGTACAGGCGTACCTTGTCCTTGCGCTACTGCATAAAATTCCTTTGCCCAGTGCAAATAGTTACTTAAACCACGGTGCAGTATTTCTACGCCTTTTGGTCGCCCAGTAGAACCTGATGTATAAATGACATAAGCTAAATCATCTTGATTTTGGCAAGGTGGGTTATCTGTAGATTGATTTGCAAAGTTATCTTTATCTAGACATATTATTTGGTATTGCCGATCCCATTCTTCAATCGCCAATTTATCTTTAAGTTGACTATGAGTTAGCAAAACCTTTGCCCCACAGTCTTCCAGCATAAAACGAATCCGTTCTTGTGGATAATTGGGGTCAATTGGCACATAAGCCCCGCCCATTTTGAGAATACCAAATAAGCCAATGACCATCTCTAGCGATCGCTCCACACAAATCGCTATCAAAGGATTATCAGGTAATTGTTGCTCTTTTTTGAGTTCTAATAGCGAATACGCCAGTTGATTAGCTTTTTGGTTCAGTTCTTGATAACTCAGGCTGGAATCTTCAAACACCACGGCAATATTATCGGGGGTTTGTATAACTTGTTGTTCAAACAGAGTTATGAGCGTTTGGTCTTGAGGATAATCGATGTTAGTTTGATTCCAAACTCGCAGTTGTTGAATTTCTGCTGTTGTCATCAGGGGCAGCTTACTGATGGGCTGTTGGGGATTTTCGATAATCGCAGCGAGTAAGACTTCAAAGTGTCCCGCCATCCGTTGAATGGTTTCTGCCTCAAATAAATCGGTGGCATATTCCCACATACAATGTAGTTGCTCGTCCCTTTCGCAAAGATCGAGTGTCAAATCAAATTTGGCATAAGGATAACTTTGATTCAACCATTTAATATCAAGCCCTGGTAGACTGACATTTGTCCCCGCCCCTTCGGTGTTTTGCAACACAATCATTACTTGGAATAAAGGGTTATGGCTGAGACTGCGTTCTGGTTGTAACTGTTCTACCAAATACTCAAAGGGAATATCTTGATGAGAGTATGCATCTAAGCAAGTTTGGCGTGTTTGTTGGAGTAACTCGTTAAATCCTTGCTCTGGCTTGATTTTGCTCCGCAATACTAAGGTATTGACAAAAAAGCCAATTAGTGATTCTGTATAACTATGAGTACGGTTAGCGATCGCAGAACCAACACATAAATCCTCTTGACGGCTGTAACGCGATAGCAAGATATTAAAAGCCGTCAACAAAGTCATAAACAAACTAACGCCGTATTTTTGACTCAAGATTTTGAGTTTCTGAGTCAGTTCATGACTTAAACGATATTCCTCGCGTCCACCTTGATAACTTTGTTGGGCTGGACGGGGATAATCAGTAGGCAAATCTAGTAATTGGGAAGCATCGCCTAGTTGTTGTTTCCAGTAATTTTCCTGACTTTCTAAAATCTCCCCTTGTAACCAATTGCGCTGCCAAGCTGCATAATCACTATACTGAATCGGCAATGGTGACAATTTTGGAGTCTCACCCGCAGCAAAAGCCGAATAAGCCTGTTCCCATTCGCGTTTAAATACCCCCATTGACCAGCCATCGCTGATAATATGGTGCATATTCAGCAGCAACACATTTTTATGTTCGCTTAATTGCAGAAGTTTGGCTTTGAAAAGAGGGCCAGTATTTAAGTCAAAAGGTTCTTGGGCGTGGTTATTTGATAAGCGTTGTACAGTTTCGGCTTGAGTCTGAGAATCGAGTTCTTGTAAATCTGCGATCGCCAACACTTCAATGTCTTCTAGATTTTGGACAACTACTTGCGCTTCTCCCTCCAACGCTGGAAAATAAGTACGGAGAATGGTATGGCGATCGAGGAGATAATTAAAACTTGCTTGCAACGCTTTTATATTTAACTTGCCATCAAGTTGCAAAGCCGTTGACATATTATAAGTAGTCGAGGTTCCAGTGCCTTCAAGTTGGGCTAAGAACCAGAGTCTTGATTGAGCAAAAGAAAGAGTTTTGGGAGCATTTTCCGGCTGTGGAGTGATGGGAGGTAAAGCGATTCCTGAAGATGCTTTGTCAATTTCTGTTGCCAACTCAGACAAAATACTTTGCTCAAATACCTTGCGTACAGGTATTTCCACACCAAAACTCTCACGAATACGGGTAACTAATTGAGTCGCCAATAGGGAATGTCCACCCAGTTCAAAAAAGTTGTCTCTGCGACCAACTGACTTAGCTTTTAAAAGACTTTGCCATAAAATAGCCAGAAGTTCTTCTGTTGGCGTAACAAGTATTTCAAAGTCATTGGAAGCGATCAAATCTGGTGCTGGTAGTGCTTTTCGATCTAGTTTACCGTTAGGGGTAAGTGGCAGATGATCCAATACTATAATCTGGCTAGGAAGCATATAGTTTGGCAGACGAGTTTTCAGATAATCTTTGAGTTGATTAGCTAAATTACTAGATTTTTCTGCTGCCGTAATATATGCTACCAATCTGGAATCACTATCAGTTTTATATAAAATAACAACTGCTTCTTTAACTGAAGTGTGTTGCAATAATAACGATTCAATTTCACCCAATTCAATACGAAAACCCCGTAATTTAACCTGAGCATCAATCCGATCTAGATACTCAAGATTACCATCATAATTCCATCTTGCTAAATCACCAGTTTTGTAAATCCGCTCAGTTTTACCGAATAAATTAACTTGAATAAACTTTTCGGCGGTTAAATCGGGACGATGTAAATAGCCTCGTGCTAAACCTACTCCTGCAATGCACAATTCCCCCGGTATTCCTGTGGGTAATGGTTGATTGTGAGCATCTAAAATGTAGATGCGGATATTAGATAATGGTTGACCAATGGGAGGTTTTCTGCCATTAGGCTCACAAACAGCGATCGCAGCACCAATTGTAGATTCTGTAGGCCCATAGCCATTAAATAAAGTTCTTCCCGTTGCCCATTTTGTTACTAATTCGGCTGAACAAGCTTCCCCACCAACTACTATTGTTTGTAAATTGGGCAACATCCCTGGAGGTAATACAGATAAAACCGAAGGGGGGAGCATAATATGGGAAATCTGGTGTGTCGCTAAAAAGTCAAACAAACCTTGACCAGTTAAATTTTCTTTTTTTGCCAGATATAAACAAGCTCCTATAGCTAAAGTTTGCGATATATCACCAATAGACAGATCAAAACTAAAAGAAGCAAATTGCAGACAACGGCTATGAGGTTGAATTTGAAGAATACAAGCCGTTGCTAAAGCGAAATTAGTCAGCCCGCGATGCTCAATCATTACCCCCTTTGGTCTTCCTGTTGAGCCAGAAGTATAGATTATATAAGCTAAATTATCAGGTTTACTTTTGGAACTGGGGTTATCTATTAATTCCTGTGAAAAATCTGTTTGATCTAAAGAAATTACCTGGCAGGGATTTTCTAGTTGGCTTAAAGGGAATTTATCTACTAGGGAACTTTGAGTTAACAACACCGCAGTTCCACTATCTTGTAATATCCACTGAATCCGGTCTTGAGGATAATTAGGATCAATCGGTACATAAGCACCACCCGCTTTCATGATCCCAAGTACACCAATAATCATTTCTAAAGACCGTTCAACAGAAATACCTATTAAGGTATCTGGCTGAATTTGGTAATTTTGAATTAGGTAATGAGCAAGTTGGTTTGCTTTTTGATTAAGTTGTTGATAAGTTAAACTTTGGGATTCAAACACCAAAGCGAGATTATCAGGAGTTTTCGCAACTTGAGCCTCAAACAAGTCAACCAAAGTTTGATTAAGAGGATGATCGGTTTCTGTTTGATTCCAATGTTGTAGTTGTTGACATTCAACTTCTGTGAGCAACGGTAGAGTATTAATTGGTTGTTGAGGATTATCAACAATTCCTTGAATCAAAACTGCAAAATTTCCTACCATCCGTTGAATAGTTGTAGCTGCAAACAAATCGGTGGCATATTCCCATTCACCTGTTAACCCTTGGGGAGTTTCCCGAACCATTAGGGACAAATCAAACAGCGTTGTTGTGTTTTCCCATTTCAAGGGATTCAGGGTTAATCCAGGGATTTCTAGTGTCTCTTGCGTTTCATTTTGGAAGCCAAAAGCTACTTGAAATAGGGGATGATAAGAGAGCGATCGCTCTAAACCCAATTCATCAACCAGTTTCTCAAAGGGTAAATCCTGATGGTCGTAGGCATCTAGGGTTACTTGCTTCACCCGTTCCAGTAATTCTAAGAAGGTGGGATTCCCTTGCAAGTTGGTACGTAATGCTAAGGTATTGACAAAAAAGCCAATTAATGGTTCTATTTGACGAAGGGTGCGGTTAGCGATCGCAGAACCAACAACGATATCCTCCTGTCCACTGTAGCGTGAAAGTAACAGCACAAATGCTGCGAGTAAGGTCATAAACAGAGTTGTTCCTGACTCCTGACTCAAACGCTTTAACTTTTGAGTTAAATCTTGATTAAGTACGCCAAACTCGCTACGCCCCCGATAAGTTTGAGTTGACGGGCGGGGTTGTGTAGGTAATTCTAACAGTGGCGGGATTCCAGCTAATTGTTTTTGCCAGTAATTGAGTTGCTTTTGGAGTACCTCTCCCTGTAAGTATTGTCTTTGCCAGTGAGCGAAATCGGCATATTGCAGCGATAATTCTGGTAAAGGAGAAGGTTCCCCAGCACAGAAGGCAGTATAAAGCGTGAATAATTCGCGGCGGAATATCTGCATTGACCAGCCATCGCAAACGATATGATGAATAACGAGCAACAGCAGATGAGATTGGTTACTCAATTGCAACAACTTTACCCGCAGCAAAGGTGGGTTTGATAAGTTAAAGGGTTGTTGTAATTCTTCTATCGCTAACTGCTGCGCTTTCTCTAATTGCTCTGGTTCAGTCAATTGTCGCCAATCTAAGACTTGCATCGTCAGTTGAGGATGGGCGTGAATTATCTGTATAGGCGACTCATCGACAAATGAGAAAGTGGTACGTAGCACTTCATGACGTTGAACAATTTCTCTAATAGCTTGTTCTAAAGCTACTATCTCAAGACATCCGCTAATTTGTAAGAAAAATGGAACATTGTAGACACAATTTTTGCCTTCTAATTGGTCAATAAACCACAATCTTTGTTGAGCAAAAGAAAGAGGAAGCGGTTGTTTGCGCGGAACAGGAATTAGTCTATTGTCATTTTGTGGAGATTGCTGTTGCTTTTTCAGTTTTTGTAAGACTAATTCTCGCTTTTCTGGCGAAAGAGTTTCAAGACGTTTTAATATATCGCTCATAATATGCAAATTCTCTATAGAAATACTCAGCGTACCTTTGCGTTTCCTCCGCGTACCTTTGCGTTTAAAAAACTCACAAAAGCAATTGCTGCGTCACTTCAGCCTCTGATAATTGATCAACCTCTGCTAGAATTTCTGCTAAATCATCATCTTCCGCTTGTTCAATTTGTTGAGCAATTACTTTTTGAGATAGTTCCGCAATGGTTGGATTTTCAAACAAGTAACGCAGAGGGAAATCTAGAGAAAAGGCTTCTCTTAATCGGGATATTACTTGAGTTGCCAATAAAGAATGTCCTCCCAACTCAAAGAAGTTATCATGAATCCCAATTTGTTTTAATCGTAAAATTTCAGCCCAAATCATGGCTAATTCTTGTTCAGTGGCTGTAGAAGGAGCAACAAAATCAACTTCTACACTTCTTTGGGAAGTATCTGGGGTAGGCAAGGCGCGGCGATTGATTTTACCATTAGGTGTGAGGGGGAATACCTCTAGAAAAACGAATGTGCTAGGAATCATGTAGTCAGGTAGCTTTGTCTTGAGGAAGTTTCGCAGGGTACTAGGACTCACTTGATGATCTTTAGTAACGAGATAAGCCACTAAATACTTGTTTCCAGGTTCATCTTCCCGTGCAATAACTACGAGTTGCTTTATATCTGGATGTTGAATTAAAATCGCTTCAATTTCTGCTAATTCAATCCGAAAACCGCGAATTTTTACTTGTGTATCAATTCGACCGATAAATTCCAAATTTCCATCAGGGAGACGGCGGACTAAATCTCCGGTTTTGTAAAGTGTATCTCCCTCGATAAAAGGATTAGCAATAAATTTTTCACGAGTTAATATTGGTTGATTTAAGTAACCTCTAGCAACACTCGCTCCACCCACATAGAGTTCACCAGGAACACCAATTGGAACTCTATGTAAATTCTCATCTAGGATGTAAACTGTCCTATCGCCAATAGGTTTTCCAATGGGGATTGAATAGATGTTTTCAGCGATTTGTTTAGGAATTGTGTAACAAGAGGTAATTACTGTACATTCACACGGGCCATAGCCATGAAGTATTTGTGTTCCCGGCAATAGTTCTAAAGCGCGACGAACATGAGGTACAGAAACTGACTCTCCCCCAAACATCAGTTGTTTAATTTCTGACAATCCTTCCGGCATTGTGTCAATCATGAGATTGAATAAAGCTGTAGTCAGAAATAGGATGTTAACTTTTTGTTCTTGAATAATCTGGCTTAAGCCTTCAGGTGTGGGAATTTTTTCTGGATAAAGCACACAACGCCCACCGTAAACTAAAGGTGTCCAAAGTTCCCAAGCTAGCATATCCCAGAAAATTGATGAATGTTGCAGAAAAATTTGTTCTGCATCAAACTGAATGTAATCAACCCCGCACATCAAACCAATAATGCTTCGATGAATAACTTCTGTTCCCTTGGGTGTTCCCGTCGTGCCAGATGTGTAAATTATAAAAGCTAAATTTTCTGGCTTAACTTCACTGTGTAAATTATATTCTTGATATTGGGCAATTTTTTCCCAATCTGAATCAAGATTAAGCACAGTTTGATTATTGAGTGGGAGTCTATTTTGTAACTTAGTTTGTGTTAGCAAGATGGGCATTTGTACATCTGCCATCATGAACGCCAATCTTTCTGAAGGATAAGCAGGATCTAGCGGTACATAAGCCCCACCCGCCTTAAGGATAGACAGTATTCCTATCACCATTAAAAGCGATCGCTCGACACAAATTCCCACCCGTACTTCTGGTTTAACTCCCAGCGCTTGTAAATAATGGGCTAATTGATTGGCGCGGTTGTTCAACTCCCGATAAGTTAAATGTTCTTTTTCATATACAACTGCGACTGCATCAGGAGTTTTTTCTACCTGTTCTTCAAATAAAATATGAATACATTTATATTCAATAGAATCTATATTTTGATGATTTTCTTGCAGCACTAATTCTTTTTCTTCGGCTGCACTGAGCATGGATATTTCAGAAATACATTGTTGTAAATTAGCTGCCATCCCTGCTAACAGTGTTTGGAAATGTCCAATCATCCGGGTAATTGTTTGTTGCTCAAAATGCTTTGTATCATAAACAATCCTTCCAGACAATTGTGATTGAGGATTCACAACCACCGTTAGAGGGTAATTCGTCCGTTCAAAACAGCAGATATCACTAATTTCTAAAGCTTTTTTCGTTTTTTCTTCAGCAGAATCTAGCGGATAATTTTCAAATACTAGAATACTTTCAAATAATGGCATTCCGGCAAGAACATCACTTATTTTTTGAATTTCTGCTAGGGAAAAATAAGCATACTGTTCTTGTTCAAATTGTTGAGTTTGTAAATGCTTCAGCCAGGATAATAATTCTGTTTTGCCATCGACTTGTAACCGGATGGGGAGAGTGTTAATAAATAACCCCACCATCGAGTCTACATTCTCAAAATTCGGTGGGCGGCCGGATACAGTTGCACCAAAAACTACATCACTTTCTCCACTGTAACGGGAAAGTAATAATGCCCAAGCACCTTGCACCAAATTATTCAAAGTTAAATGGTGTTGTCGAGCAGCATATTGCAATTTCTCAGTTACCGTTTGAGATAACTGAAAATGCTCCTCGTTATATGTTCCCTGTTCCCTATTCCCTATTCCCTGTCCCCTATTTCCAATTAAGATAGGAACCTCAAATCCCTGAAGAGTTTTTTGCCAAAAGTTTTTTGCTTGAGCAATATCTTGTTGTTGCAACCAATGAATATAATCTCGATAAGGACGAGAAGGTTTAAGGCGTAAAGATTCGCTTCGATGATTAGCCTCATAGAAAGCTAAAACTTCTTTCAAGATAATCTGCATCGACCAGCCATCAAAAAGGATATGATGATGACTCCAAATAAATTGATAAGTCTGCTTCCCTAGATAAATTAGAGTGAAGCGCATTAAGGGAGATTCAGCAAGATCCAATCCTTTTTGGCGATCGCATTTCAAAAAATCTGCTAGATGTTGTTGCTGTTCATCGGCTGTGAAATTACGCCAATCCAGTTCTTCCCACGGAAGATCCACTTGCTTACTTACCATTTGCAAGGGTTTTTCTATCTCTTCCCAATAAAAAGAACTGCGTAAAACTGGATGTCTCGCCACAACCTGCTTCCAAGCTAGCTGGAAGGCAGAAAAATTTAATTCTCCAGAGAGGATGCAAAGCAACTGCTCAAAATAGACTTCCGATTCTGGTGCATAAAGGGTATGAAACAGCATCCCCTGCTGCATTGGCGAAAGTTCATAAAGATCATCGATATTGTTCATGGGGATTGGGGATTGGGAATGGATGGGGACTGGGGATTGGGGATTGGGGAGAAATAATCAATGACAAATGACAAATGACTATTTCGTTTTATTCTTATTGACTTTAGATAAGAATTTATCAAGCTGTTTTTGATTGAGTTTAGCGGCCGAAAAGTCCGAGGGTGTATAGCCTTTAGCTTCTTTCGACTGACAGTGAGTAATTAGAGTTTTTAATGCTGCAATAAACCCAAAAGCTAAACGTTCAATGGTGGCTTGTTGATGAATTTGATCGCTGTAAGCCCAAGTCATCTCCAATTTGCCGGCGCGAATGAATCCGCTTATTCCTAACAGATGGCTGCGCTTATTAATTGCACTTTGTTGCGCTTTCATTTCTTTAGCTAAACCTAACGCCTCGGAAGCTTTAAGCACTTGATCAAACTGTCCAAGGTAGTTAAAACTAACTTGTGCTTGAGGTAGCGCTTGTATTCTGAGATCATCCCGCCGCAAATAACGCAATACCCCATAACCAATACCTCGGTTGGGAATGCGCCGTAGTTGTTCTTTGACTAACTTTAAAGCCTCTCCAGGATGCTCAATTTCTGCTAGCTGTAACCGAACTGGGAATAAAGTGGTAAACCAGCCAACAGTACGCGACAAATCCACATCTTCAAACAAATCTTCCCTTCCATGACCTTCCAAGTCAACCAGTAGTGAATTTTCTCCCGTCCATTGGGCAAAGCTTTGCACTAAAGCTGTCAGCAACACATCATTAATTTGAGTGTTGTAGGTTCCAGGGACATCCTGCAAAAGGGCGCGAGTTTGTTCTTCAGTTAAAGAAAGGGATACAGAAGCGGCGGAAGCGATTGTGTTGTCGTCAGATGCAAGATAGTCTTTTGGTAGTGGAGTAACTTGAAAACTAGACTCACCTAGCCAGTAATCTAACTCAGCAGCGATCGCATCTGATTGGGCATATTCTACCAAGCGATCGCTCCAATATTGAAACGAAGTTGTCTTCGCTGGTAATTTAATCGCTTCACCACGACTGATTTGTTGGTAAGCTGTAGCCAAATCTTCTAGCAAAATCCGCCACGAAATAGCATCGACTGCTAAATGATGGATGATAAATATTAAGCAATCAGGTCGATCGTTACCTAATTGAAATAGTGTTACTTGTGCGATCGCTCCAGTAGATAAATTCAGACTAGCTTGAAGTTCAGCATCCGCAGCTTTCATTGCTGTTTGTTGTTCTGCTGGCGACAGGTGCGACAAATTGATTACGCTAAATGGCACTGTTTCCTGGGGAACGGTGTTAAACTGCTGCCAGTTTTTCCCTTTTTGCAAAAACCGCGATTCTCCCAAGGGGAGACGTGCAAAGCGCGAACGTAAAGCATCATGATGCAGTAACAATTGCTGCACCACTTTCTGTAATAACCCTGGTTGCAAGTTTGGCGATACTTCCAGTAACACTGACTGGTTAAAGTAATCAGGTTCCGGCAATTTCTGCTCGAAAAACCACTGTTGGATCGGTGTCAGCGCCACTTTGCCAGTGACTAATCCTTGTTCAGCTGTAACTTGGCAAGTTATACCCGCCACAGCAGCTAACTCAGCAATAGTTTGGTATTGAAATAACTGTTTGGGGATAATTTGGATTCCTGCTTGCTGGGCACGAGAAATTACCTGAATGCTGAGAATCGAATCTCCACCCAGTTCAAAAAAGTTATCATGAATGCCAACTTGTTCTAGTCGCAAGATTTCTGACCAAATCGCCGCTAATTTCTCTTCTATCAGGGTTTGGGGAGCAACAAAGTTATTTTCTGCATTTCGAGAAAGATCAGGGGCTGGTAAAGCGCGGTAATCTACTTTGCAGTTGGGTGTCATCGGTAGCGCCTCTAGCAGCACGAAAGCCGAGGGAACCATATAATTCGGCAGTTTCTGCTTGAGGAAATCGCGCAGTTCATCAGTATTTGGTTGCTGTTCGTGCAAGACAACATAAGCCACAAGGCGCTTTTGTCCAGGGATGTCTTCACGGGCAATCACGACAGTCTGAAATACCTGGGGATGTTGGCGTAACAGCGTCTCAATTTCTCCTAACTCGATGCGGAAGCCGCGAATCTTTACCTGATTGTCAACTCGACCGAGATATTCTAGGTTGCCATCTGCGCGAAATCGTGCTAAGTCACCAGTTTTGTAAAGACGATCTAATTTGGGATTTTGCTCGTTACCTAATCCGAAATTAATCAATGGATTCTCAATAAATTTCTCAGATGTGAGTTCTGGGCGTTGCCAATATCCTCTAGCTAAACCTGCTCCGCTAATGTACAGTTCTCCGGGAACTCCAATCGGTACTGCTTGCAGATATTGATCTAAAACATAAACCTGAATATTGCTGATAGGTCGTCCAATGCTAACAGAGGTGGCTGCTGGGGTTAAGCAATCTAAAGTGGTTACAACCGTTGCTTCCGTCGGGCCGTAACTATTAAATAATTGCGGTGGCTGGGGAAAATGAGCAATACTACTGTGCCAATGCTTAACTTTTTCTAGTTGAGCTTCTTCTCCCCCAATAATCACAACCCTAAGACTTTCAGGAATGCGGGAGTCTTCATGAGTAAGTTCTGTTACTAATTGATGCCAGTACGCTGTAGGAAGATCCAAAACAGTCAACTGCCATTCTCGGCAACACCGCCAAAACTCATTGCTAGAGTGCAATATCTGTTGGGTACGTAGTACTAATGTTGCACCTACTAAAAGACAAGGAAAGATTTCTTCAATGGATGTATCAAAGCAAATAGATGCAAATTGGAGAATCTTATCGCCTGCATTAATTCCATATTCATGAGTAGCAGTCATGACGAAATTTATTAGCGATCGCTGTTCAACCATAACCCCTTTCGGTTTTCCCGTAGAACCAGAGGTATAAATAATGTAGGCAAGGTTATCAAGTTGAACGTCACTAATCGGGTTGCTTGTATTTTGTCGAGCAATTATTCCCCAGTCGCTATCTAAACAAATCTTTGTTCCGGGATAATCTGCTAGTTTGTCCTGAAATCTTGCTTGAGTCAGCAAAATATCCAATTGCGTATCTTCAAGAATGTCAGTTAATCGCTCTTTGGGATAGGCAGGATCGAGGGGAATGTATGCACCCCCAGCTTTGAGAATGCCAAGTAAGCCGACAATCATTTCTAGGGAACGCTCAACGCAGATACCAACTAGCGTTTCTGCTTTCACTCCTAAACTTTGGAGATAGTGGGCTAATTGATTGGCGCGATCGCTCAATTGGCGGTAAGTTAATTGTTGACCTTCTTGCTGAATAGCTACAGCATCGGGAGTTAACTCCACTTGGGCTGCAAATAACTCATGCACACATTTAATTGAGGAATACTCTCGGTGAGTTTGATTCCATTCCACCAATAATTGCTGCTGAGTCTGCGTTAGCAGTGGTAATTCGGAAATTCGCTGCTCTGGATTCGCTACAATTCCTTTTAGTAACTTTTGATACTGCTCTAGCATTTGTTGGATTGTGGCAGCATCAAAAAGATCGCTATTGTATTCTAAAACTAAGGTGATTCCTTTTGCTCCCCTTTTAGCACCGTTCTGCACGCTTTGTTCAAAACGCGGTATGACGAGAAAATCTAGATCAAACTTTGCAGATTTATTACTGATAGGTTCATGCAAACTGATGTCCAAACCTGGCAGACTCAAATCCGGCATAGCGGAATCATGGAAGCTGAACATTACTTGAAACAGGGGATTGTAACTCAAGTTGCGTATTGGCTTGAGAACGTCTACCACTTTATCAAAAGGTAAGTCCTCGTTAGCGTAAGCTTCGAGTGTCACTTGACGCACGCGGTCGAGTAATTCCCGAAATGTGGGATTACCTGATAAATCGGTGCGTAACACCAAGTTATTGACAATCATGCCAATTAACTTTTCTATTTCCTGCATCCGTCGATTGGCAACCGCAGTCCCGATGCTAATATCATCTTGCTTTGTGTATCTGTGCAAGAGAACTAGAAAAGCTCCCAGCATCGTCATAAATAAAGTTGCACCGGCTTGACGACTCATAACTCTCAGGGATTCGCACAAATCGCTGGGAAGTTCCATTCTGACTTGATCGCCATTGTAAGTTTGTTCCGTCGGTCGTGGGCGATCGTAGGGTAATTCTAACAGGGGCGAACTACCTGATAATTTTTGCTGCCAATAGCTTAATTGCGCTTGAGCTTCTGCGGTATTCACCCATTCACGCTGCCAATGGGCAAAGTCTGCAAATTGCAACCTTGGTTCAGTTAGTGGGGAAGGTTTACCGGCACAGAAGGCTGGATAAAGTTCCAGCAACTCACCCAAAAACACATTGAATGACCAACCATCATGAGCCATGTGATGCTCAATGTGGATCAATTCATGTTCTTGTTCACTCAACTTTAATAAAACCCACTTCACCAGGGGTAGCTGATTCATATCGAAGGGCTGCTGCACTTCTGCCTCACATAGCTTTTGAGCCTCGGCTGCTTGCTCAGATTCTGGGAATGCCTGGAGGTCAATTACTTTAAAACTAATTGGTTCGTGTGGGTTAATTACCTGAAATAGCCTACCATTTACTGCCGGATAAGTTGTGCGGAAAATTTCATGACGCTGCACAATCTCATCAAGACATTGGTGTAAGACTGTGACATCAAGCTGACCTCGAAATAGTATCTTTGCTTGGAATTGGTAAGCACTATTTTCCGGCGCTAATTGCTGAATGAAGTACACTCGCTCTTGAGCAAAGGAAACTGGCAATAGTCCCTCATGGGGAATTCTTCTTATGGCCAGACGTTGCTCGTGTTGTTCTTGATTACCTTGGGTGAGCAGTTGAGCTAAACTTGCGATCGCAGGGTTTTCAAAGATTTGCCCAAAGGATAACTCGACTGGGAAAACTTCGCGCACGCGAGAAAGCATCTGAGTTGCAATTAGCGAATGTCCACCCAGATAGAAAAAATTATCATTGACTCCAATCAGATCAAGCCCTAGTAATTCAGCCCAAATCGCAGCTAACTTTTCCTCAACTGGGTTACGAGGCGCAACAAAGCGTTCTTCAAGATCGGGGCGGGTGCGATCGCAGGCTGGAAGATTCCGACGATCAACTTTACCATTGGGAGTAAGGGGCAAGGAGTCGAGAATCACAAAGACTGCTGGCATCATGTAGTGGGGCAGTTTTTCTTGAAGAAAGCCTTTGAGAGTATTGACGCTTAAATCAACTTTTTGTTTAGGAACAATATAAGCAACAAGACGCTTATCACCAGGGATGTCTTCACGGGCGATTACCACAGCCTGCTGTACATCAAAATGTTGACTCAAAAGCGCCTCAATTTCTCCTAGTTCAATGCGGAAGCCGCGAATCTTCACTTGATTATCAACTCGCCCAATAAACTCAATATTGCCATCTGGTAAGAAACGGGCTAAATCACCAGTCTTGTATAATCTACTCCCTCCTAACTCCTCAAACGGATTGGAGATAAATTTTTCCTCGGTTAACTCTGGACGATTCAGATAGCCTCTGGCCAAGCCATCGCCACCAATATATAATTCGCCAGGAGTACCAACTGGAACTGGTTGAAGTTCAGAGTCTAGTATATAAATTTGTGTATTGGAAATTGGGCGACCAATCGACACATTTGTAGCCCCTTCTGGAATATCTTGTACTAGATACCAACAAGCAAATGTTGTGCTTTCAGTCGGCCCGTAAACGTGCAGTAATCGCTGTGGCGCTCCATTTCTTAAAACCACTTTCACTGACTTTGGATCTACAGCCTCGCCTCCAAATAGTAAGTGTTGTAGGTTTTTAAATGCCTGGGGGACAACGCTGGCTAACTGATTAAATAAGGCTGTCGTCAAAAATAATACGCTAATGCCTTGTTCACAGATGTATGCTGCAAACTTCTGCGGCGAAAGCACAACATCTTGAGGAATTATCACCAGCCTAGCCCCGTGCAAGAGAGATCCCCAGATTTCAAATGTAGCTGCATCAAATGAAGTATTTGAGGCTTGAGCAACGCGATTACTAGGCACAAAGTTTACGTAGTTAGTGTTGCATACTAGCCGATTGACAGCCCGATGCGGTACAGCTACTCCCTTTGGTGTTCCTGTAGAACCAGAGGTGTAAATGACATAAGCCAGATTTTCAGCCGTGGTGTTGCTAGTAGGATTCTCTTGATGGTGGTTAATTAATTCCCAGTCACTATCTAGACAAACCAACTTCGCCCCGTTTGTAGCCAACCCTTCCACGAATTTTTGTTGAGTTAACACCACCTGGACTTGCGAATCTGAGAGCATGAACGATAGCCGCTCTTTGGGATACGTTGGATCTAGAGGTACATAAGCTCCACCCGCTTTGAGGATGCCCAACATTCCTACAATCGTTTCTAGCGATCGCTCAACGCAAATCCCTACCAGCACCTCTGAACCTACACCCAAAGCTTGTAGATAATATGCTATTTTATTGGCTCGGTGGTTTAACTCTTGATAAGTAAGTTGTTGTTCTTTGAAAACAACAGCAATATCCTCTGGAGTTGTTTCTACTTGTGCTTCAAATAATTCATGTATGCATAGATCCTTGGAGTAATCTGTTCTCGTATCATTCCATTCAACTAATATTTTGTGTAGCTCCTGTTCAGTTAAAGCAGAATTATTATGAAGAGACTGAGTAGAGTTGTTGATAATAATGTTTTCCATAAAATTAGTATATAAATTGCGATATTTTCCTAATAATCTATTTAGATGATCTGAGATAATGCCTTTTTAGGGTTAAGAGGTTGCAGGGGTGCAGAGGAGCGGAGGAGCGGAGGAGCAGGGGAGAAAGAAGAAATTTTAGGCATTGCGTTCAGATATTTAGAAATTCCCCTCTGCAATCCCTACGCCGCTTACCTTTCAGATTAACTTAGTGCCATTCTTCCTTGTACTTAAATACGGTTTAGCGCATCTTTATACAGAATTGGTATTAGAATCTACACAAGGCTAGATAAGTAGTTCAGTCTTTAATTCAAGCGATCGCTAATTTTTCCATTAACGGCAGATATAGCCACTGTTCTAGGTGAGGCTAAATAATTTTTGCCCGTTGGATCGCCACTGCGTCCTTTAAAATTGCGATTGGTTGCATAAATGCCTGTTTCTTCTTTTGCTAAAACTCCCAATCCAGAATTGATACAAGCCCCACAACCTGTTTTGAGAATCTGCGCCCCTGCTTGTTCAAAAATGTCGAGATAGCCCAACTCTTGAGCTTGATCTCGAATTTCAATGGTTGCAGGTACAATAAACAAGTTTACACCGTCTGCTAGGTGGCGACCGTTCAAAACTTCCGCAGCCTGAGCCAAATCATAAAGTTTTCCGCCAGTACAAGAGCCAATAAAGGCTTTGGTAATCGGAATATCTTCTAATTGACTAATACCTACTACCTGATCCGGTTTTGGAGGACGTGCAACTTGTGGTTCTAAATCGCTGAGGTCAAACTCATAAATCCTTTCATACTCAGCATCAGCATCCCCACTAATTTCTTCAAATTCTTGAGAACTACGGTTTTTTACATATTCACGTGTTACCTCATCAGGAACGATTAAACCACATATTGCGCCACACTCAACTGCCATATTAGCGAGAGTTAACCGTTCATCAAATGGTAGTTGGGTGAGGATTGAACCTCTAAATTCCATTACCTTACTGGTAGCGCCAGCACAGCCGATTTGTCCCAAAATAAATAGAATAATATCCTTGGCACTGATTTTAGAAGGTAAGGTTCCAGACAACTCAAATACTAAAGTTTGGGGAACCCGAATCCACATATCTCCTGTGGCATAAATATTCGCCATATCTGTCGTACCTACGCCCGTAGAGAAGGCCCCTAATGCCCCGTAGGTGCAGGTATGGGAATCTGTACCAGCAATCACCATTCCTGGCCGGACAAATCCTTTTTCTGGGAGTAAAACGTGACAAATACCTGCTGCTTCACCTGGGGAAACCACATCAAATAAGTGGCATTCTTGGTCTTGGGCAAACTTAACCATCTGTTCGTACATCAGATGGGCTTTGTTATCTGGACGGATGTCGTTAACTTGGATAAAGTGATCTGCTACCAAAACCACTCGTTGGGAGTCCCATAACTTTGCCTCTTCGCCAAAGTGTTTATAAAATGTTTTAGCCACAGGGCCAGCTACAGCATCGTGGGATAAAGCTAAATCGATTTGGGCAAAAACCACCTCTCCCGGTTTGACGTAGGAATTACCGGAGGCTTTAGCTAAGAGTTTTTCTACTAAAGTCATGGGTCTAGTAGATGTCAGGCTGCGAGGAATGGTAATCTGACCATGACGACGCATCTGATTAAAAGCCATTAGCCCACCTGCTGTTGCGATCGCATCAACTACTGGATTTTGCTCTTTTTCCCCAAAAATTTCTAGGGAAAGTCCAATATTGATACTATTGCGATAAAAAATCTCTGCAAAGGATCGCGCCCGAATCTTCTTAATTCCCGCAGCTTGGAGAGCAATGGGGGCAACTTCTCGGCTAGAACCACAGCCGAAATTTTCTCCGGCTTCAATCACATCATATTTTTGCAGTTCACCTTCGCCAATCAGGTGTTCTAAAGCATACTGTTTTAAATATTCAGGGTCATCTGTTGTGGCCCGATTAGCCGGAATAATATCATCAGTATTAATATCATCTCCCAGATGCAAAACTTTATTTGTGTTACTCATGCATAGATAGCTCCTAATTCCGAATATTCCCCAACTGAAATTTCTTCTAATAAAAGGTCAACTAAGGTTTGAGTGTTGACCAAAATTTCTTCTCCTTGAGGAGACAAATCGGCTGTGCGGTATCCTTTGGCTAAAATTCGGTCTTGTGCTTGGATAATCCGTTGGGCAGCCTGCACTTCTCCCCATTGCTGAAGCATTAAAACGCAGGCTGCGAGAGTTCCCAAAGGATTAGCAATTCCTAAACCTGCAATGTCTGGGGCTGTACCATGAATGGCTTCGTATAGACCAAATCCGTCAGCGTTTAGGCTGGCCGATCCTAATAAGCCGATGGAACCAACTAATGCACCGCCAATATCGCTGAGAATATCTCCAAATAAATTTCCCGCCAAAATCACATCAAACCGTTGTGGATTCAGAACCATAAGCATGGCTAAGTTATCCACCAGCATTGGTTCAATAACAACATCGGGAAACTCTCTAGCTTCTTCTTGCACTAAACGAGTCCAAGGCAGATGGGGCAAGGCATTTTCTTTATGGGCTACGGTGAGTAATCCTCTGCGGTTTTGGGCTTGCTGTAATGCTTTACGAGCGATCCGACGAATTTCTTCATCGTAATAGCGCATCGTATGATATCCGTAAGTTCCCTGGTCATCTGAAGCTCGTCCAGATGGGCCAAAATAGATGCCACTGACTAGTTCTCGAATAATCAGGATATCGAGTCCTTCAACTTTCTCTGGCCGGAGACTAGATTTATGCAGAAGACTTTCAACGCTACGGATGGGGCGAAGATTGCAAAAAAAGTCAAAATGCTTTCGCAGTTCTAATAATCCCCCTTGACTAACAGCACCAAATACAATCCCATCGGCTCCATCGCATAGTTGAGCGGTGGCTTGAGGGAAGTAACTACCAAACTGCTCTAAGGCAGTTGCACCAAGCCAACCATAATCTACCTGTAAGATAAATCCTTCAATTTGAGCGACACTTTGGAGAATTTTTAAGGAAGCTTCCACAACTTCTGGCCCAATTCCTTCCCCTGGAATACCAGCAATCCGATAGGATCGCTTACTTAAAGACTCCATTTTTCCATAACTCCAATACTTCGTTGGCTGTAAAATAGCGTTCTTGTTCAACAGCAAGAGATTTGATTACTGAGCGCATTTTCTCGTATTGCGTTCTGGGTTGAGGATTGTGCATTTGCTTTTCAAACAGATATTGAAAATTACTAGCTCCACTCCATTTGCCAAATACAACGTCTATACTGCCGTGAGGAAAAATTGCAAAGCTGTTGGGGTCTGAAAACAAACAATTGACATGAGTCCCCGTTTCATGAGATTGAGAAGTTCGAGAGTAAGGAGGGGCTGGGCGAACTCCTAATTTTTCAATGTAATCAGTCACAGGTGCGATCGCATCATAGTTAATGCCCTTGACTTCAATTCCAAAGCGCACTCGCAACCCATTCAATACCTGCTCAATGGGAATATTTCCCGCACGTTCTCCAATGCCGCAAAACGTACCTGATACTAAAGTTGCTCCAGCCAAGAGAGATTGGAGGGTATTTTCGAGTGCCATGCCCATATCATTGTGGTAGTGTACCCCAAAAGCCACCCCTGTCGTGGATTGGAGCAGGTCGTTAACCCAGATATAGCTCTTTTCTGGAGTGAGAATCCCCACCGTATCACAGAGAATGAAGTTTTCAATATAAGGGCTAAAGGAGCGGATACATTGCACTAAAAAATCAAAATCGGCTCTAGAAGCATCCTCTGCGGCAAAATCTACTCTCAATCCCGCGATCGCAGTTGCATAATGCAAATGTTCCGCAATTACATCGATAGCATTTTGGCGAATTTGCTCGATGACATTACCGGAGATATCGTCATCAATGGTTTTCCCTTTAAACTCTTTCACCTGCCTGATTTGCGGATCTCGTAAAAACAGTAGTCGATCGGAAACGGCATAGATAAGGATGATTCGCTTAACTCCGCAGTCTTTGGCTAGATCAATAAACTGCCTATTCATCAAAGTAGCCGAAAAAATCTCTAAACCCTCTGATACTAGTGTTTTAGCCAGTTCAGCTTCTTGCTCACATACACAGGGCATAATGTCGACTCCATCAACTCCCGTCTGAGCAATTAAATGGGCGAGTTTTTGTTTATTTTGGTAAGAGAAAAATAAACCTGCTTGTTGTTCTCCATCTCGCAGCGTGTCATCGTAAATTTTGATGGGAAGGGTTTCCATTGTTTTACTTATCTCATATAAGATTTATTTAGATAAAATTTCACACAACTCATCGATATTTGTTAGCTCATGAGGATTCACCCATCCCGAAATGGTAAAGGCTGAACTTCCCTGAGCAAAAACACCGCCAAAATCTTTTTTACCAAAATCTATGTAATCATCTTTGCCATCAAATGTTAATAATGATTGGCTATATACATTATTTGACACAAGAGTTTAATCTCCAACAGCAAATTAAATTTAGTTTTTAGAAAATACTAGAATCCAATAAAATCCGAGTTTTTTATCTATTTATATTACTCGTAATTGAAAGTTCGTAAGCCCTATAAATGAATGCTTTTAACTTTTAAAATTTTCCACAAATAGATTAATTAGCTCTTTTTACTTAAGGTCTATAAGTTAGCCCTACAAATAGTCTCAGATTTATCAAAAAAATGCAACAGCAGTTAAACCCAGGTAAGTCAATGATTAAATAGACAGTTAAGACAGTTAAGAAAGTTAAGAGGTTAAGATAGTTAAAAATTAAGACAGTTAAGACAGTTAAGACAGTTAAGTGGATAATTAAAATATTTAAAATAGTTAATAAATAATAATGAGAATTTGTAAATTTTTTGCAGCTAAGTTAGACAATTGTCATTATGAATGGTGAACGAATCCACCCTGGGATGTCAAATCGCAATTATACAAGCCAATTGGCTTGCATAGACAAGAGCGTATATAGGACTGTGGCGTTTGAGGAACAAAACCCAACACGAAAAATCCTTGGTTTTGTTGGGTTTCACTAAAGTTCAACCCAACCTACATTTTTTTCTCTCATCAGAGTCATAAAAGAGCGTTAGACGTAGGAAAGCTTTCAGGGGTTATATCATGTCCGGTTAAAGACTTATCAATTAAGACCGCAGGGGGGCAGGGGGCGGGGAGCAGGGGGAAAGAGGGTTTCCCGCTTTTTGCACAGATGTGAGAATTATAACTAATTAGCCGGACATGATATTACATCTGGATCAGATTTTTCGTGAAATGGTATTAGCGCGAATCAGTGACAAATAATTTTTTTCTCTGTGCATAATTTAATCAAAATGCGATGAGAAATAATCAAGCTACTCGTGGAAGGTAAGCACTCCACAAACCAAAAAATTTATAAACCCCGTCATGATTATGGGGTACGAGGTAATTAAGTATGATTCATCACATATCTATTTCTGTTAACAACCCGCAGCACGTTGCCGAAGTTCTAGCTGAAGTTTTGAATGGTCAAGCTTTTCCCTTTTTCCCTAACCCTGGCAGCTATATGGTTTTTCCCCTTGACGAACATGGAACGGGGATTGAAGTTTATCCATTAAAAACTCAGCTAATGCCTGGTGAAGGAGATAACCAGTGTACATTTGCAGAAAATGCCACATCTTCTGGGTTTACAGCTACTCATGCAGCAATCTCAGTTTCTTCTAGCCAAGAAAAAATTGAGTTGATTGGTAAACGAGAAGGCTGGAGAGTATTACGTTGTAACCGCGACTCTTTTTTTGATGTTATGGAGTTCTGGTTAGAAAACAAAGTGATGATAGAACTACTCACACCAGAAATGTCGGCTCAATATTTGGCAGTAACACAGCCAGAAAGTTTGAAGGAAATTTTTAAAGTAACAGTTCAGTAATTTTTTGGATCTGTACTTGATCCGGCCTTGAGTTTGGGGTTGTAGCGTGACCTTTTACCCACTCAGCACTTGGAACTCAGCACTCTTCATCGGCGATGGTGGAGGGTTTTGAGCATTTGCAGCCGGATCGCTTTTTTGACAACCACTTGTCAAAGTTGTAAGTATTAGTGCGATAACCTCTTTGATTTCCTTATTTTGATGGGGAAGCAAGCTACGCGATCGCTAACCGTATTGAATTACTGACTATAATTTATTCTGAGGAATAGACCCTTCAATTCCCTCGACATACCAATCCATCGCCAGTTGTCCGCGATCGTCCAGCACCTTACCCTTGGGTACTCGCACCACCCCTTTTTGATCTTTCACTAGCCCATCAAAAGGATGTGCATTACCCTGAATAAACTCATCCCGCTTCGCATTCACCAGTTGTTGCACATCCGCAGAAATCGCCTGATTCATCGGGGAAATATCTACCATTCCTTCAGCAATCCCATCCCAAACATTTTGAGATTTCCAAGTATTACTCATTACAGCCAAAGCTTTATCTGTATAGAATTTACCCCATTTGTTAATCACTGATGTCAAATGGGTTGTTTGACCAAACTTATTCATATCACTGTTGTAGCCAAAAGCATAAATACCTTTTTCCTCAGCTAATTGGACAACAGCACCAGAGTCGGTATGCTGCGTTAGTACATCTGCACCTGAATTGATTAAAGCAATAGCTGCTTCTCTTTCTTTGGCGGGATCGTACCAACTTTGTACCCAAAGTACCTTAACTTTTGCTTGGGAATTTGTAAGTTTTACTCCTTGAGTAAATGCATTTATTCCCCGAATTACTTCTGGAATTGGGTATGCGCCAATAAAACCAACTACATTTGATTTTGTCATCTTGCCAGCAATCATGCCGGTTAAGTAACGCGGTTCTTCAAAGCGTCCTAAATAAGTGCCAACATTAGCAGCACGTTTGTATCCTGCACAGTTTTCAAAGATAATATCATCAAAGTCTTTAGCAACTTTAATTGTTGGGTTCATGTACCCAAAGGAAGTTGTAAAAATCAACTTGTTACCATCTAATGCTAGTTGGCGAATTACTCTTTCAGCATCAGCACCTTCGTTGACATTTTCAATAAAGGTAGTTTTCACCTTATCGTTAAGATTGGCTTCCATATCTCTGCGTCCTAAATCATGGGCATAAGTCCAACCAAAATCACCCACAGGGTCTAGATAAACAAATCCCACTTTCAGAGGTTCATTTACTGCCACAGGTGACGCTGAGGGAAGCATCTCACCCGGCAATTTGGAATTTTTGTCTTGAGTACAACTCGTTAAGGCAAAACTAGATCCTGCTAAAGTGACATACTTTAGAAAATTGCGACGATCCATATTTTATTAATAAGTTTATCTGTTAAAAAGATTTTTATGATTGCCCATAATTAATGGTAGACCGATTTAGATTAGTTATTTAGCTAATCTTAACTTTTTATTTCTGCCGTCAACTTACTTGAGAAAAAAGCAATTAACAATTCTTACATTAAAGATATTTTTACTACAGCACGCTACGCGAAGATACGGGAGTTTGAACCCCGACTTAAACCGAGCGGAGTTGGAACAACCGTTGCTCCGAGCTACTTTTACGATTGGGGTATTAAACCCTTTAATTTACAAAAATGATAATATTATAGACAATCACAACATTTTTTCAGAAAGCGTATATTTAAAGCCAGCTTTTTGACAAAACCGCGATCGCAGATTGATAAAGTAAATTAATATTACAAACAAAGGCAGAGAGCAGCAATAAACTAGTTCAAAGACTCTTGCCTAATAAACTAATTTGGCATCTTTGTCTAAAACGTCATTTGCGGTAGCCTGCGGCAAACCGCTTTGCATCTACGTTAAGAAATTCACCTTGGGAAAGCGTCTTAGCCTTAATTTAACTGTGTTGACTACAAACTTGGTTTTAGAAATAACTAAACCTGCTTTTATATCTTGCTTATGCTATGACTTTTCACCAGTCACAACCATAGCATAAAAAAAGTTGGAGAAACTAGCCTCAACGATTTACTATTAATCTTTGAGTGATTTGTTGTTTAAGTACACGATAAAAAAACAATGGATTACCTATAATATAACGATCCCATAAACGAGTAGGTTCAGTAACTAAGCGTGTCAACCACTCAAACCCATTATCAGTCAGCCAACGAGGGCCGCGATATACAGAGTTAGTATAGAAATCTAAACAAGCGCCTAAAGGCAAAAATACACGAGTTTCAACTTTATTAAAGTTCTCTAAAATCCACTGTTCCTGTAATGGCGTACCAAAACCAATATATAAAATATCTGGTTGGAAATCATTAATTTTTTCTATTACTAAATCATTCTCTTTTCCTGATTTATCAAAATAACCATGATGTCCTTCGATCCGCAGATTAGGTGCAATTGATAGTAACTGAGTAATTGCTTGATCTACTATACCGGGTTTGCCAGCTAATAAAAATAAAGAAACATTTTCTTTTTCACATTTTAATGCTAAATCTTCTATATAATCTGGTGCTGTCATCCGATGTGAAGATTGCACGGAATAACCGCTTAATTTAGCTCCTAACAATACACCAAATCCGTCACAAAATACTAAATCAGCATTATTTAAAAAATCTCTATACCAAGATTTTTCGTATGCAAAATTCATCGATTTGACATTTGCATATTCTACAATTGTCTTTTTCGGACTTTTTACTGATTCTACTAAATAATCGATTAATTCTTGTACTTTAACTTTATGGATTCTTGTATTAAACAACTTTATTTCAGGGAAAGTTTTCATTTGCATTCTTATTTCCTTTCTATCTATTTTAGACAAGCTTATGGTTAATCAATTACCTTAAAAATATGGATCTCAACTTACTGCTGATGTATAAATGTATTTTAAAGATGCAAGATAATTGTTGATATCCAAGTCTTTAACTCTTATCCTTGCATTATTTCCGAGGAGCATTCTCAAATTTTTATCTGCAATTAAAGATTGCATTGCCTCCGACAACTGTTGAATCTCACCTGGATTAATTAATAAACCATTGTGGTCTTGAGTAACTACCTCTGGTATTCCTCCTACTTTAGTAGTTATAACAGCCAAACCCCAACTCATTGCTTCTAGTAGTGCCATAGGCAAACCTTCGTTATAAGAAGGTAAAACAAATACATCAGCTTTAGCTAGAAGCTCGTCGCGTTTTTCTTGGTTCACCCAGTCAAAAATAGTAATGTAGTCAACGAGATTTAGACTTTGAATTAAACTACGAGCTTTTTCTACATCTCCATCCCCCGCAATCACCAACTTTGCTTTACTTTTCTCTTCAATCGGTATAGAAGCGAATGCATGAATTAAATCAAATGCACCTTTGCGTTCACCAATACGCCCTAGAAATAAGAAAAATACCTCGTTAGAATCTAAACGTTGTGGGATTTGGGCAGGAATTCTTACCGCGTTAGGAAGAACAATAACTTGCTCTGGCTTCAAACCAAGATTTTCTATATAAAATTTTTTCCAGCTATCTGATAAAACAATAAAACGGGTACACTTACAAAATGACCAACTGAGCCATTTCTTAAGAAATTGAGGAAGCTGGGAGTAAAATAAATGAAAGTCAGCACTATGAGTATGAATAATTAGTGGTTTTTGAAATAGCCAACTAATAACAGTAGTGATTGAGTGACGAAAAGCGCTGCCTCTATCTGAAACATGAATGTGAATCAGGTCGGCTTTTTTATTTAATAAGTTCCAAAATAACTCCCCTATTGCCTGTACAAAAACTAATAGTTTTTGGGAAGCAGAGCCGTTGGGTAAAGTAGTAATATGCGTAAATTTAATATCTGAAGTAGCTTCTTCAAGGATAAGCCTTTGCACAGAAACTATCCCACCTTGCCGCTCTAAGCTTTCGCCTAACATAGTAATTTTTATAGGACTCATAAGAGCTTGTTTGGGGTATCTAAACTTATTAAATATTCATGTGTATTCATACCCTTTTTAAACTATGATTAAGTCATTTTTTTGTCAATGATACTAAGTAAAAGTTTTGATGTAATAAATATTACCATACTGATGAAGACTATCTAAACATTGTTTAGGCGTGGCGTGTACTTTATTCTTAAAACTGATTGAATCATCTGTTGACAGGGCGGAAAAACTAATGAACTTATTTGAGCTTTTAGCAGGGGAAGACAATCATCTAGCCTTAGTTACACCTGGGGGGCGATCGCTAACCTATCAGCAATTGCGCGAGAATATTCTTGGACTAATATCTCAACTTAACAGATTTGGATTGAAACGGGGCGATGGCTCCGCCAACGCCAAGGGCGAACGCATTGCCATTGCCATGACTAACGGTACACCAATGGCTATTACCTTTTTGGCTGCCGCCCTGTGTGGCACGGCTGCACCCTTAAATCCCAAATACAAACAAGACGAATTTGCCTTTTACTACGAAGATACTCAAGCAAATGCCCTGATTACCTTGTCTGAGGAACCAGAAGCAGCGATCGCCGCCGTCACACCCGATATGATGGTGATTAATGCCAAGGTAAACACTGACGGCACATTGAGCTTTGAATTAGTCAAAACAGGCTCAAAACCAATTGAATCATCGAATCCAGCACCACCCAACGCCGACGATCTGGCGATGATTCTCCACACTAGTGGCACTACCAGCCGTCCTAAGCGTGTGCCAATTCGTCATCGCAATTTAATCGCTTCAGCCAGCAACATTATTACTGCTTACTCACTCACAGCAGCCGATACTACACTTTGTTTGATGCCCCTGTTCCATGTTCACGGATTGGTGGGTTGTTTGCTGTCAACCCTAGCATCGGGCGGCACACTAATTTGTCCTAATGGTTTTAACGCCCTGGAGTTTTGGAAACTGGTCGATACCTATAAACCTACTTGGTACTCCGCAGCGCCAACTATGCACCAGACAATTTTGGCCCGCGCTAGCCGCAACACAGAAATTGTCCAAGCTAATCCCTTTCGTTTCATTCGCTCTAGTAGCGCTTCCTTGCCCCCGATTATTATTGAACAGTTGGAGGCAACTCTCAATGCTCCCGTGGTGGAATCTTACAGCATGACTGAAGCATCCCACTTAATGACTACCAACCCTCTACCGCCAAAAGTACGGAAACCGGGTAGTGTCGGTTATGGTTTTGGTGTGGATGTCGGCATTATGGACTCCGAAGGCAACCTATTATCTCAAGGAAGCTTGGGTGAGGTGGTGGTAAAAGCACCAAATGTCATAGATGGTTACGAAAATAACCCAGAAGCTAACGCCACAGCTTTTGTCAACGGTTGGTTCCGTACAGGAGATCAAGGTACTGTGGATGCAGACGGCTATCTCCACTTAACTGGACGCATTAAAGAATTGATTAATCGGGGCGGGGAAAAAATTTCTCCCTTAGAAGTGGATGATGTGTTGCTGCGCCATCCCACCGTCGCCGAAGCCTTAGCTTTTGCCGTCCCCCACAAATCTTTAGGTGAAGATATCCACGCTGCTGTTGTCCTCAAGGGAGACGCTAGCGAAAAAGAACTTTTAGCTCACTGTTCAACCATCCTGGCAGACTTCAAAGTTCCGAAGCAAATTCACATTTTGGATCAACTACCTCGTGGTGCTACCGGGAAACTGCAACGGTTAGCTATGGCGAAATTGCTTAACATAAGCTAAATCAACGATACACTAAGGAAAATTCCTTGAGGAAGCGTCAATGGCACGGTCAAACGGGGTTCAAACTGAAATGTCTGCACAGGAATTGCCTACAATCTCAGATGAAGATACAGTGACAATTGAAGATTTACCGGAACAAGTAGAGGATGTGCAGGATATTGACGACATCTTGAACTCACTCAAAACTTTGCTGAGTAGCCTAGAAAAGCTCCAAAAAGTTCGGCAGGAAGTGGGTGATATCAAACCGTTAATTGGGCGGATGCTTGATGGCGAATTAGTTGCTGGTGAAGAACTTGAGCAACTTAAGGCAGGTGTGAGCAGTCTTTCTCGTCTTGTTAAGGCTTATAATGACCATCAAATAGCGTTGGCTAAAGCCCAACCTGCAAGAAATTTGCTAGATCAAGTCCTTAAAGAACGGAAAGCTAATTGAAATAAGAAGCAAGCGATCGCATTTCCTGTAAAAAATGCGATCGCCTTCAGAACGCAGTAAAGCAAAAATTTATTCAGAAAATTGTCATATTGTGTGTAGATATGCAGAATGTCGTGTTATGTGAGGAAGACGACATCACACGCTTAGGAGATGCCCGAAAAGAACCAGCCAAAAATAGCGATCGCTTCCAACCATCTCAAACTACTCAAGCAGCAGAAGCTTCTCAACCAAAACTTTCTGCCCACGGTGAAAATGAGAACAGTCTAACTTAGTTTTCAGCCGGAAGTTCAACAAATCATAGCGAGGTTCACCATCTGGATGACTTGCCCTTGGTGGGATATCGAATGCTTCGATTGGACAACCACCAATTGTGGAATCTGGAGTTACCTTAAAACTCAAGCCCGGTAACTCAAGCCGCTTAACTATAGCAGTATTAATTTAATGGAAGCTTTACCCGATAACTGGGCAGATATCCAACCTGATATTGCATATTTTTCTCCCACTGGTATGCTAGTTTCATTTGCAGAGTCACAGATAAAACTAGGATTAAAATATGATCGTAAAGGCAAACATTTAAAAGCCATTGAAAAAGGGCAAGTCTCCCCTCGTGGTAATGTTGGGTTGGTGGCTTCCCAGGAATCCGGCTATGATTTGAAATCTAAAGTCTTAGGTAAAGGTGGCGATCGCCGATTTCATGCAAAATTTATTGATGGTGTCTTACATTTCCCTGGTTTGGTAACAGAACATTAAACCCATATAACTATGACAAGACTCGAATTAAAAAATCATCAAGTCTGGCGAGATTTAACTGAAATATTAGAAAATTTAGATACCAACATTCTTGTTCAAGAACATCTTAACCAATGTGATTATAAAGTATGCGGTTACTGGGATGAGCAAGATGAATATTATGAAACAATTACGTTGCCTCGTCCCCTAGAAGCAAAATTAGTTAGCAGTTCTATTGGTGTTACTCACGCTGAACGTTTTTTACAACTAAAGTTTTCACTTATAGCTGATGGTGCCGATGTTACACAAATGCAAAGTAATCATACTCAAAAGATTGGTGAGTTAGTTCTTGTTTACAATGAAAGCTTGGAATTTATTGATGAAAATTGGCTTTTAGATATCGATAGTTTTAGTAAATCAGGAACCGATTGAATTTTAGTTATTTAATATTCCCCTTAAAAGATATAGCGTTTCCTAGTCTGCTGAGGTACAAATCTCTGCGTACCTCTGCGCTTTACTTCGCGTCCCTTTGCGTTTCAAAATATTATCTGTACCTCACTTAACTGGTAATCGCTATAAGAATTTGCTGAAAACTGATTTAGGCACTTTAGCTTGCCTTTTTTCTGGCGATGGTTTATTCGATCTCGATGAGGGTTAGTACATATTACTGAACTCAGTTAAATTCTAAAACCTAATATGGAATAAACCCAAAATAGGTTTTTGAGCATACATATCTCAATCTATGCTTTCATTTGAAGGATATCAAATTTTGCAAGATATCTACTTATGATGAACGTTGCACCCGCCATTGTAATACTAGGTCAAAATAGCGTGACAGTCGCACGCAAAATAATCAGCGTTCTACCAGGAGCGAAACTATACGGTTTAGCCGATCGCACATCTGGAGTTGATGTCAGCTTTACTAACTTTGGCGAGACGTTACGCGAATTATTTGCCCAAGGAACGCCGCTAATTGGCATTTGTGCCGCCGGCATTCTAATTAGGACGCTAGCTCCTGTACTCTCAGATAAACAACAGGAACCACCAGTGCTAGCTGTGGCTGAAGATGGCAGTGCTGTTGTCCCCCTCTTGGGCGGACTTGGTGGGGTAAATGATATGGCCCGTCGCATTGCCGAAGCCCTTGATGTCAAGCCTGCAATTACGACCACAGGCGATTTACGTTTGGGTACAACGCTGTTATCTCCTCCCCCCGGATACCGTTTAGCAAACTCAGACGATGCGAAGAAATTTATCTCAGATGTGCTAGCCGGGGCAAAAGTCAAACTAGAAGGAGTAGCGCCTTGGTTAAGCCATAGCAAACTACCCATAGATTCACAGGGAGATTTGACCATTCAAGTTACGGAACGTTTGGTGACTCCTACAGGCAACTGTCTTGTCTACCACCCAGCAACGATCGCGATCGCAATTAGCGCCCCCATTGATGATGCAGTCACTTTAGTACAGCAGCTACTAGCTGATGCCAAACTAGAAAAAGCATCAGTCGCTGGAATATTTGCACCCATCACCGCCGCCGCTAATCCCGCAATCCGCGCTGTTGCTAGCGCCTTGGGACTGCCTACCCGCTTTTTTACCCCAAATCAGCTAGAAAGACTGTTATCACAAGGTTATAGCCCCGCCCAAGCATCTGCGATCGCCGCGACAGGTACATCTCCATTATCTTCCTCATCTCCTGATGTTGCGATCGCCATTGCCCCTCAACCAATTGACCCCAATACCATCGGTCAACCACGCGGACGGTTAGCGATTATTGGCACGGGGCCTGGTGGTTCGCAATGGATGTCTCCCGAAGTGAAAGAGATACTGAAATCGGCAACTGACCTAGTAGGTTATAAAACTTATTTAGATTTAATTGGTTCTCTGGCTGATGGTAAGCAACGGCATGAGTCCGACAACCGCGAAGAAGAAGCACGGGCAAAAATGGCTCTTGATTTGGCAGCATCGGGGCGATATGTCGCTGTGGTTTCATCTGGCGACCCTGGTATCTATGCAATGGCAACCGCAGTTTTTGAAGTGTGCGATCGCTATGCCAAACCCGAATGGGACACTATCGATATTCATGTAGCTCCAGGCATTTCAGCTATGCAGGCAGCAGCAGCAGCCATTGGTGCGCCCCTTGGACATGACTTCTGTGCTATTTCCCTATCTGATATCTTGAAGCCTTGGTCTGCGATCGCCCAACGAATTACTGCTGCTGCCGAGGCTGATTTCGTCATTGCTTTCTACAATCCTGTTTCTAAAGATCGTACTTGGCAACTAGCAGAAGCGAGAAATATTTTGCTGCGACATAGAACACCGGATACCCCAGTAGTCTTGGCGCAGAATCTCGGTAGACCAGGACAGACGGTGAAAGTGATTACACTTGACCAGCTAGTACCAGCAAGCGCTGATATGCGGACAATTATTCTCATTGGTTCCACAAAAACTCGAACCATCAAACGCAGTGATGGTAATCTCTGGGTTTATACACCGCGTCGCTATACCGAACAGTAGATAGAATAAGCCCTTTCAAGGTGAGTAAAAAACTTGGTCAATTAATTCCTCTTTAAATTTTTCACTCTGTGTCCTCTGCGCCTCTGCGGTTAAAAGTAGTTTTCGAACCACAGGGGCATAGAGAACGCGGAGGAAAGATCGGAAATTCTATCGGAAGTTAGGTGACAAAATTTTTAACATAATTAAGAAGTGTAAAGTTATGTTACACTTGGTTACGAGTCAGGAATCGATCGCAACCGAAATCTGACACCAAGCTGATTTATCAAACCTTCCCACAGAACTGACAAAATGACTCTATCGACTCGTCCCGATCTAACTTCTGCCGATCAGGTACTGTCATCTTTAGCGACTGGGCAAAAAGAAACTGTCACAGAAGCTCAAATGATGCAGGCTGTGCGTACTTTGCTGATTGGATTAGGAGAAGATCCAGACCGCGAAGGATTAAAAGATACTCCGAAAAGGGTAATGAAAGCTTTACAGTTTCTCACCAAAGGATATCATGAATCATTGGATGAACTGCTAAACGGAGCAGTTTTTACAGAAGATGCCAATGAAATGGTATTAGTACGGGACATCGATATTTTCAGTTCCTGCGAACATCACATTTTGCCAATTATTGGTCGCGCTCATGTTGCTTACATTCCCAATGGTAAAGTAATCGGATTATCTAAGATTGCTCGGATTTGCGAGATGTATGCACGACGTTTACAAGTTCAAGAACGTCTGACGGTGCAGATTGCTGATGCCCTACAAAGATTACTCAAACCTCAAGGGGTTGCGGTGGTGATAGAAGCAACTCACATGTGTATGGTCATGCGTGGTGTGCAGAAACCTGGTTCTTGGACTGTCACTAGTGCAATGCGTGGTATTTTTGCAGAAGATGTGCGGACTCGTGAGGAATTTATGAATTTGATTCGGCACAATTCTAATTTTCGTTAAATAACTTTGGGTAAATGTAGAAACTTAAGTATTACCAGTTTTTAAACTGGTGTTTGCCCCTCAAAACCCAAACCGTTTTGAAGGGCAAAGTTTGAGTTTTTCTACGCTAGATTTTGATAAACCGTCAGCCTGTTATAGCTTGAGTGATTCTCACCAACCTACTTACCTAATAAGTAGGTAAACATAATTAATTACAGTCATTGCTTCATTTCGCTCGCAATGACTGTAATTAATTTTGCGTAGTTACTTACCAAACCATCAACAGATAGAGAAAAATTAGGGATAATGATAGGTTGAGAGCATAGAAAACAGATAAAAACCTATTGTGAATAATTCAGTATTAATTTCCTTGAGCCTATTAGCGTGTATAGCCCTGTCGCCAGTTAGCAAAGCTAATACTGTCCAAGGTTCAACCAATCATGCCATCAAAATGTCTTCATTTAACCTCAGTTCCCAAAAATGGAAGAGCCGTGTACTACTAGTTTTTGCACCATCTGCCGATAACCATACCTATCAGCAGCAAATGCAACTGTTGCAAAAGCATACCGGGGGTTTTGCAGATCGGGATTTAGTTCTCGTTCAGGTTTTCGCAACAGATGAAAGCTATGTCAATAGACAGCCAATAGATGAGTCTTCTGCTGCCAAGTTGCGCGAGTCCTTTGGGGTTGACAAAGAAAATTTCCGCCTGATTTTGGTGGGTAAAGATGGTGGTGTTAAACGCAGTGATGTTACAACAGTGCAGGCGACAGCAATTTTTGATCAAATTGACGCTATGCCTATGCGTCAGCAAGAAATGCAAGAGCGACGCAGAAAGTAACTAGTACTCGACCAACCCAAAAATGACGGGTGAAAGCGAGTCAGGGAGCAAGCGCGGTCTTCTCATAAAGTAAGGCAGAAGTTACCGGATGATACAACTGGCGATGTTCCTGATAAACGTTGACTTGCACTGTAAGATTTAATCGGATAACCTAAGCGATTAAGATTGTTTTTTAAGAAATCAATGAATAAATTCCTACTGAGTTTGCTTTCTTCTCCTATACTAATTAGCTCTATTCTCTCTATGGGAGTAATGCTCAATCAAGCACAAGCTATGGAGCCAGAACCAGCAGCCCAAAGCACAGACCGTCTATCTTGTATCCGCAATAAACATAAAGTGGGTTTAGTATGTGCAAGGGCTTCCGTATTGGCTCAAATTCCTAGCTATCAGCGCGAAATAGAGTTTTCTCAAGAAGATTCTCCCATGCTAGAGTTCAATGTCGAGGAAAGCGATGTGGCAGTCAACTTATTTAACTGCGATTGTCCTGCTTGTATAAATTCTTTACGTCAGATGCGCGGCGTGACACCCTTGGTATATTAGGATTTTGCAAATTTATCTTTGTTTATAAGCACAATCCGCAAACTTTTGTGAGGGCATAATAATATTGTGCCCTCAATGTATGTTGTATTAACGTGAGTTCGACGAGTCATATCATGTTCCACTTAATACTTATGTCATTGCGAGCGTAGCGCGGCAATCCCAAACCTTTGCGATTGCTATCTCTACGAGACGCTACGCGAACATTCCACTTCGTTGCATTCGCAATGACATAAGTATTAAGTGATTTGCCGAATATGACATCATATCATGTCCGCCCAAAAGAAAAAGACCTCTCCCTGGTTTTACTACGCAAAACCTTTCCCCCTCCGAGTCGGAGAGGGACAGACTTGAACTAAAGTTCAAGGCAGGGAGAGGTTTGTCGAACTCACATTAAAAATAATTACGCTGATTTTTCCACTCGCAAACCAAAGTAGGTCAAAACAAGCTCAGTTGAGCCACTATTGACAACTTCATGTACTTCTCCCGGCTCTATCGCTACGCAGTTCCCTGGAAGCAGGGGGTATTCTGTACCATCAATGTGAATTACTCCCGAACCAGCTTCTACAAAGAATACTTCGCACATATCTTGATGTGCGTGTGCTGGTGCGGTTTGTCCGGGAGCAAAACGCGCTTGAGAAAAGTTAGTTAGGTGAGGCAAATCGCCGAAGCGTAGCATCACCTTTTTCTTGATTTCGGGATTGTGAGAAACAGACTCTTCTGGCAAGTCTTTCAGAGAATTGGTAATCATTCTGGTCTTAAATCGTTAGATAATTCCACGATACCCCTAGACCCATCAATCCTTACTCGTTGACCATCTTGCAAAATCCATGTAGCACCTCGAACATCCATGACCGCAGGAATACCGTATTCACGAGCTACGATCGCACCGTGAGAAAGCCGTCCCCCAACTTCGGCAATTAGTCCTCCAGCCCTTAATAGCAAAGGGGCCCAGCCGGAATCTGTGTAAGGTACTACCAGAATTGTATCTCGGTCAATCTCTGGCACGTCTTGTAAATTTCGTAACACCTTTACTCGGCCTTCGGCTTGCCCGTGGCTGGCTCCAATGCCTTGTAAAATTTGGTCAGAGTAAAGCACAGAAGGAGCTAAGGGGTGAGGAGGTGTATTGCCGTAGACTAAAAGAGGTATTTGAATAAACTCGCTATCTTGGACAAATTGCGATCGCCTTGATTCTATTAATTTATCTAACTCCTCAATTAATCTAGAATCTTCACCCCCAACTAAACGCCGCACTTCATCAAAGTTGAGAAAAAAGATATCTCCGGTTTTCTGGAGTAAGCCGGACTTTAACCAAATCTTCTCTAAAGCGACAAAACTCCAACGCAATTCAGCTAACAACCGTGAATAAACTTCGGTAACTCGCCCCTTGATATCCACACGCTGTTGCACAAATCCTCGTTTGCGCTTACCTGCAAAGATGCTATTAATCGCGTCTTTAGCGCCTGATTGGGGTTCATTTCCCTGCATTAACTGGACAAACATCTGCTTAATCATCTGGGGATTTTCCCGCCAAGTGGGAACGGAGATATCAGTTCCCACTTCACTTAAATAGCCATAATCCTGAAGCAATTCATCAAATGCTTGCAGGATCTTTTCTCCCTCCGGGGTTTGCTTTAACTGCTCAAATACCTGCTGTGGTTCAAACTCACCCAATACTTGCTTGGCATCTGTAGCTATGGCACTGAGCGATCGCAATGCCGCCACTTCTGGAGTTACGCTATTATCAATTTGGCCATCCTTCACCCGAAAAATCGCCTGTCGCAGGGCGGCACTTAAGGGAGCTAAAATGCTGTAATATGTCCCGTGGCGTAGCAACTCTAAAATAAAGTCAATTCTGATTAGTAGCTGGGCTGGTTCTAAATTATCTACATTTTCCTGCGCCAACTGCGACAACCCAGGAATAAATCGTTGGTGATAATCCCGCTTGAAGTCTTTTTCTAAATTTAATTCCCGCTTCAGCAACCTCCCTAGTCCTGGCAAATTCTCCCAAGTTGATTGCAAGGACGGCTTACTTAATTTTGCTCCTCTAGTTAAAAATTCTAGACTTTCCGGCGGCAATCCCATGCGGAGAAAGATATCTCCTAAGAGGGATGCGTTAAAATACGCCCTGGAATAGTGCAGAGTTGCTGTTTCATTAAAATCTAAACCCAAAGCGCGATCGCCCAAAACTAAAGTAAAAAAGTCTCCCCAAACTCCACAAGTTAAAGGACGATTAATTGACCATGTTAATGGGTGAATTACTCCAGGAATCACTTCGGCGGCAATTTTACGTGTCCAAATTGGCAGTAGAGTAGTGATTGGTCGAGATTGCAATACCCAAAGCGTTTGACCGTCGTAACTCCATTCAATATCTTGAGGAGTGCCATGATAGCGTTTTTCGAGTCGGTGAGCTAAGTATGCAACTTGTTTGATTAATGCTTGTGGGACTCGTCCAGTACCCTCTAATTGTACAGAGGAAGATTTTTCTGCTTCAACGACAAAAGCGCGATATTGTTCTGGTGTGACTTTTCCCGAAACGATTTGCGTCGGGCTGCCTGGAAGGGCTTCAATAATGATTGCATCACCTTGTTGAGTAATGGGATCGCGGCTGAAAGCAACGCCAGAATATACACTTTGGACTTGTTGTTGAATTAACACAGCCATTGCTGTATCATCTGAGCCGCGATCGCGTCGATATTGGACAGCAGATGGATGATTGTAAGAAGCTTGAACTTGAGCGATCGCTTGCTGTAATGCCTCTGGGCTAGTAACATTTAAAACTGTTTCATACTGTCCAGCCGCAGAAGCCTGTTCTGAATCTTCGCCAATAGCAGAGGAACGGACTACCAAAGGGGATAATTCTGATGGTTGGAGGAATTCTGTCAACGCTTGCGGATCATCAATTGGGGCTAGAACCCATCCCTTGGGAACTGGATAACCCCAGCGCTTAATTTGGGATAGCGTAGCCGCCTTTTCTCCGACAATGGCAGCATCTAACTCTTCATCTAGAGAAACCATAGCGCGATCGCCGCGTAAAAATTCCAACATCGCTTGCGATTCGGTTTGCGCCTGTTGAACTGGTAGGTTCATATCATCAGGAATTTTTCTATAAATCCATCCCATTAAACCAGCTAAGGCGACAGCAGCAAGAATTCTTGGGATATCACTAATGTGCAAAATTGCTACAAACAACGGAAACAGAAGTAAAACCCCAAATTTTACCGTTTGTTTTGATTGCAAAATTGTGAAGCTAATCCCTGCAAAGAAAGAGACAAATATTGCCACAAGGGGATCATGTACGACAAATCCCCAAACAACATTTGTCGTACCTGCCCCTTTGCCTATCCAATATCTTCCAATTACCAGAGCGATGAGAGCAATCAATTCCCAAAACGATCCCTCTGGGAAGAAAACGCGGGTGAGGAAAACTGCCGCAATTCCTTTAAGTGCTTCTGACAAGACTGCCAGAATTCCGACAAACTTGCCGCCGTGGTAAAAAGCAGCTGATACACTAATGTTTTGTGTACCAACTTGTGATAATTGCTTCCTCGTCAGCGCGTAAGTGATCCATGAAATCAGGGGTAATCCGCCCAAGAGGGGGCAGATAATTAAAATAGCTAAAATACCCCAAGGTTCAAACATTCTGAATTTTTGATTTTAGATTTAAATTTTCCATCTAAAACCTCAAATCTAAAATCTAAAGTTTTTCTGAAATTTTTGATGGTTATTAAGAGGCTTTTAATAGAAAGAATTCAGGAGTCAGGAGTCAGAATTCAGAATGGATTCGAGTATTGCTAAAGGATGAACACAGGGGTTTAAAACGATTCAAATCATAGATTTAGTGGTCTACGATCAGGCGGTGGTTTGAATCCCCAAAGGAAAAACATTCTGGATTCTGGATTCTGGATTCTGGATTCTTCTTCAATTATTAGTCATGGAATGGACACTTGGCTACGACGGAAACCGTTTAAGACAAGTGCCCTTCTAGACTACTAATGGTTTTAGTTTAGCGCGTATGCAGCTTGCAGCGCCCAAATGATGAGAGCAGCGATCGATCCCAGAAGCAGCACGGTAGAGATAGTCACTACTTTTGGAGAATCTGCACCCTCAAATTTCATAATTCCTCGATTTAAATCGGACATAGCTTTGTAATCCTCTCTTTATTGGAGCATGAGACATTTGTCCGTTTTGATTGTAGTCCCTCTATTTACGGATCATGTTAAATTCCTAATATTATTTTGTTTAAGCCTCCCAATTTTTCCAACCCCACAATTACTTATTTCTTCAGAGGTATCAGTCTTATTTATCGATGCTGGCGAAGGAGAGACGCGATGAATCTTACAAAAGAGACGCGATTCATCGCGTCTGTACAAGAGTTATGAGAATTCTTTCCCCAATTCCCAATTTCCCATTCCCAATTTCCCATTCCCAACCCCAGCCAATATGTACTAAAATCAATGATTTGAGTCACAAAGAGAGCAATCATGGCATCCATCCGCGAGTTGCACCAACAGCTGGTTAAGAAAGAACGTTCTGCCGTTGAAATAACCCAAGAAGCTTTAGAGCGCATTCAAGCGTTAGAGCCGAAATTGCACAGCTTTTTATGTGTGACGGCAGAAAGGGCATTAGAGCAGGCGGGGGCTGTGGATGCAAAAATCGCTGCCGGTGAAGAAATCGGGCTACTAGCGGGCATTCCTGTTGGGATTAAGGACAATATGTGTACCAAGGGAATCCCTACCACTTGCGCCTCCCGAATTTTGGAAAATTTCGTGCCGCCTTATGAATCAACAGCGACGCAAAAACTGGCAGATGCTGGGGCGGTAATGGTAGGCAAAACCAACTTAGATGAGTTTGCAATGGGTAGTTCCACAGAAAACTCTGCCTACCAAGTGACGGCTAATCCTTGGGATTTGTCACGAGTTCCAGGTGGTTCTTCGGGGGGTTCTGCGGCGGCGGTATCAGCGCAAGAATGTGTAGTTGCTCTCGGTTCTGATACTGGTGGTTCGATTCGCCAACCTGCATCTTTTTGCGGTGTGGTGGGGATGAAGCCAACTTACGGTTTGGTTTCGCGTTATGGTTTGGTGGCTTACGCTTCGTCTTTGGATCAAATTGGGCCATTTGCAAACACGGTAGAAGATGCGGCAATATTATTAGGTGCGATCGCAGGTCACGATCCGAAAGACTCTACCAGTCTAAAAGTTGCCATTCCCAACTATGCCAGCAAATTCAAACCAGACTTCAAACCTAGAGGTCAGCTAAGGATTGGGATCATTAAAGAGACTTTTGGTGAAGGTTTAGATTCTGTAGTGGAACAAGCTGTTACCAAAGCAGTAGATGTATTACAAAGTTTGGGAGCAGAAATTCATATAGTTTCTTGTCCTCGCTTCCGCTATGGCTTACCCACCTATTACATCATCGCCCCATCCGAAGCATCAGCAAACTTGGCTCGTTACGATGGCGTTAAATATGGCTACCGCGCTCCTGATGCCGATAATCTGCTATCAATGTATACTCGTACCCGTGCTACTGGTTTTGGTACAGAAGTCAAACGCCGAATTATGATTGGCACTTACGCACTTTCGGCTGGCTATTACGATGCTTATTATCTGAAAGCGCAAAAAGTCCGCACCCTAATTAAGCAAGACTTTGAAAAGGCTTTTGGTGTGGTTGATGTGTTAATTTGTCCCACGTCTCCCACTACAGCATTCAAAGCAGGGGAAAAAACTACTGACCCCTTGAGCATGTATTTAACTGACTTGATGACTATTCCTGTAAATCTTGCTGGTTTACCTAGTTTAAGTTTGCCATGCGGTTTTGACGATCAGGGTTTACCAATAGGATTACAGCTAATTGGCAATGTGCTGCGAGAAGACCAATTGTTTCAAGTAGCTTACGCTTATGAGCAATCTACTACTTGGCATCTGCGGAAACCACAAATATCTTGAAAATGGGAATTAGGAATTGGGAAGAATAAATAACATTATCTCTTTCCCCCTGCTCCCTGCCCCCTGCCCCCTGCCCCCTGCCCCTTGTCCCCTTGTCCCCTACTCCCTGATTACTGTTCACTTATTAGTCACTATTGACTGTTGACCAATAACTTCTGGAGTCGGGGATTCAGATGTAATTTGTGATGGATTCAGTATATGTAAAAGACCAGCAGATGCAGCTACTAATAAAAGAATATAGGTGAGAACAAGGGATATATATGTATTTGGTTTATTGCCTGAATTCTTGTGATTATCGGAGTCTTGGCGGACTACATTGCTGATTAGAGTATGTGACAAAGCATCTCCATCCAGCCCTAAAGCATCTCCATAGCGACGGATGAATCCTTGAAGAAAAATCGGCTCAGGTAATTCTTCAAATCGTTCTTCTTCTAAAGCTTGTAAAACACCTGCTCGAATCAGGGTTTGAGCGGCTATTTCTTCTATGCGTATGGATTTTTCTTGTCTTACTTGTCGCAAGTGTGTGCTTATTTCCTTTAGCTGCTCTACTTGAGCTTGATTTAAGAGCGTCACAGTCTTCTCCTATATGGGCTAATTCTACTATTCATATAGTGAGATGACTTAAAACCGCATACGTATTTTTACCGAATAATTGATTTTAGGATATTTTTTAATCTGTAGCTAAAGTCTAGAGTTGAAAATTCTCAAGCTGTCAATACTTAGTACTTATAGTGTCAAAATAATTACGAAAAGCCTAGAAAGCTTTGGACATGAAAGTTGTAAGCTTGTAATTTATAATATAAGTATTTGCCGGACTGCTAATCTAAGCTGGGATAGTTAGAGCGATCGCTATAACCACACTCTTCATCGTTATAGCTAAATACGGTTTGGATAATTGGTATTTTAAGACGCGATGAATCAAGACGCGATTTATCGCGTCTCTACATGAGGTTTTGGGCTGTATTGCGGCTGTGTGTCTATACAAATTGGGTGCATCCAAAACACCAGCTTGTGTATCTGGATGCAACTTCATGCCAAATATTTGTTTTTTTAACCTTTCCCTAGCTGTTTCTTAACATTACTAAGATAGTTTGAACTTGGTAAATATGGATTAATACTATTAATTTATGTAGTCTTTTTTACTAAAAAAACAGGTTTTTTATGGTGGTATTGCGATCGCTCAAGCTGTGAAGTGCATCTTTGCGGTTAACTTTTTGTAATGCTTAGTAAAAATATGATGATGCGAAGCGATCGCCAGTAGTTTAACTTTATCGCCACCATCAGCTGCTGAGTTATCAATAATTCGGATGGATATTGAATGGTTTCGCTTGTGTAAAAAATATCAGGCAATACGATTTTACTACGGTTGCAAATTATTCCTGAATACCAAATTTACAGGCGGTTTTCTTCAAACAACATAAAACTCTCTGGCAGTTTCAAGTTAAATACAACTCAAAATAAATTGAAGGAGACGTTATTAATGGCTTTGACACAAGGCGATATTGCTTTTATCTCTTTCAATGCCGATGAAGATGGCTGGTCTATTGTCACTTTTGTAGACATAGATCCCAATACCATAATTTACTTTACCGATAACGAAGCTAGTAGCCTTACAACTTTTAACACTGGCGAGTCTTATTTTCAGTGGAACTCAGGAGCTAATACAATTACTGCTGGTACTGTAATTCGCTTCAGTGCAATTGACAATGCTACTAATCTAGCAGCGTCAATTGGGGCATTTAGTCGGGTTAGCGTTTCGGGTAGTAGTAACTATGGCCTGAGTGCAACTAATGAGACTATTTATGCTTATCTCGGAACGAGTGCTGATAGTCCGACTGTATTCTTGTCGGGCATATCAAATGATACTAATGCACAAGGAACAACTGATTTAACTACTGCGGGTTTGACTATTGGCACTAATGCAATTTTGCTCAATAGTAGCGCTGATTACGGTGTATACAATGGCGCACGCAGTGGAGAGTCAAGTTTTGCCAACTATAAACTTTCTGTTAACAACGTCAGTAATTGGACAGTCGATACTGTTAATGGTAACTATGCTACGACAGTTCCTGATACTACAAACTTTGCGATCGCCAGTGGAAATCCCACAGTTAACTTAGCCGTCAATACTAATTCAGCAACTGAAGCAGATACAACCGAAATTACAGTTACAGCCACGGCTTCTAGTGCTGTTTCCGGTAATCAAACAGTTAACTTAGGCGTAACCGGAACTAACATCACCGCCGAAGATTACAGCCTCAGCAATACTGTAATCACAATTCTCGACGGACAAACCACAGGTTCTGTCACCTTCACCGTTGTAGATGATGTTCTAGTTGAGGGTACAGAAACCGCTACTCTAACCATCAGCAACCCTTCTGCTGATATTGGTCTTGGTACTACCGTTTCCCAAAATATCACGATCGCTGATAACGATATTCCTGCGTTTCCAATTGTTAACTTATCTGTCAGCACTAGTACTGGTTTAGAAGCAAACACAACAGCCATCACCGTTACTGCTACTGCATCCAGCGCCGTATCTGGTAATCAAACCGTTAGCTTAGGGGTTTCAGGAACAGGTATTACCACTGGGGATTACTACCTGACCAACAATATCATCACCATTCCTAGCGGACAAACCAGTGGTTCTGTTACCTTTATTGTTGCCGATGATGCGATCGCAGAAGTAACAGAAACTGCAATATTAACCATTGCTACACCTTCGGCAGGTATTATCCTGGGTAGCACCACTTCGCAAAATATTACGATTACTAATAATAACTCCAGCTTTTTGCAGAAAGTTGGCGGCTTCACCAGCACTAATGGAGCCGAAATATCCGCCTTTGATTCTGGAAGCGATCGCCTATTTGTAATTGCTACCAGCACAATTGAAATCTATGATGTCAGCAATACAGGCACGTTAACCTTAGCTGGTTCCTTGACAACGGGATTTACACCCCCCGCAGGTACACAAGCGATTCCCAACAGCGTTGCAGTCAAAAATGGGATTGTCGCAGTCGCCTACGCCATTCAAAACACCACCACAAACGCCCAACAGACAGGACAGGTGAGTTTTTATAATGCCGCAGGTACTTTCTTGAATTCGGTTGCAGTGGGCGCATTACCCGATATGCTCACTTTTACGCCCGATGGTACGAAGGTATTGGTAGCAAATGAGGGAGAACCTAATAGCTACGGACAAGCCAATTCGGTAGATCCTGAAGGTTCAGTTAGCATTATTGATGTTTCCGGTGGCGTGGCGAGTGCAACCGTTACCCAAGCCACATTTACAAGCTTTAATAGTCAAATTGACGCACTTAAAGCCGCAGGTGTGCGGATTACTGGCCCCGGTTCGACAGTCGCGCAAGACCTAGAACCAGAGTATATTGCTGTATCTTCAGATGGTAAAACGGCATGGATTACTCTGCAAGAAAACAATGCGATCGCTATTCTGGATATTGCTAGTGCTACCATTACCGATATTTTGCCTCTGGGTACGAAAAATTACAATCTTCCAGGCAATGGATTAGATGCGAGCGATCGCGATGGTGGGATTAATATTCAGAATGCGCCGGTGTTTGGCTTATATCAACCCGATGCGATCGCTAGCTTTTCCGCCAACGGACAAACCTATTACATCACCGCCAACGAAGGAGATTCCCGTGATTATACTGGTTTTAGCGAAGAAATCCGGGTAGGTGCAGCCGGATATGTTTTAGATTCAACTGCTTTCCCCAATGCCGCAACCCTGAAGCAAAACACCAATCTGGGACGCTTAGCAGTTACAAATGCCACAGGTGACACCGACGGAGACGGAGATTTCGATCGCATCGAATCATTTGGGGCGCGTTCCTTTTCGATTTGGGATGCAAGCGGTAATCAGATATTCGACAGTGGCGACCAATTTGAACAAATCACCGCAACCAAAGTACCAACCCTGTTTAACTCAGATGGTGCAGCTAATACCTTTGATACGCGCAGCGATAATAAAGGGCCAGAACCCGAAGGCGTAGCGATCGGAGCCATCAACAACCGCACTTATGCTTTTATTGGTTTAGAACGTACTGGCGATGTCATCGTCTACGAGGTGACAAATCCCAACAAGCCAAGCTTCGTTCAATATATCAACACTCCCGAAGATGTTGCGATCGAAGGGGTAACTTTTGTCTCGGCGGCTGATAGTCCCACAGGTAAGCCTCTGTTAGTCACCACAGCCGAAGTCAGCAAAACGGTTTCTGTATTTGAAGTAACACCATCCGTTCGGATTAGCGACATTCAGGGAACGGCGCATATCTCACCCTTGAGAGGTCAAACCGTTAGCAATGTAGCGGGAATTGTCACAGTCATCAGGTCTAATGGCTTCTATTTACAAGATCCTACCCCAGACAACAATGATCGCACTTCCGAAGGAATTTTTGTTTTTACCTCATCAGCACCAACTGTCCAAGTAGGTGATTCATTACTCGTTGGCGGTACGGTGAGCGAGTTTCGTCCAGGTAATAATGCCAATAACTTGACGAATACCCAAATTACTAGCCCCACCATAGTCAAACTCTCCAGTGGCAATGCTTTACCAACTGCGACAATTTTGGGTGATGGTGGCAGAACTATTCCAACTTCGGTAATCGATAACGACACTACGGGAAATATCGAAACTGGAACTACCACCTTTGATCCCGCCCAGGATGGCATTGATTTCTACGAAAGCTTAGAAGGAATGCTAGTACAGGTAAACAATCCTGTAGCAGTTAGCCCGACAAATTCTTTTGGGGAAATTTGGGTACTAGCAGACAATGGCGCTAATGCCACCGGACGTACAGCCCGTGGCGGTATCGTTGTTAGCCCTAACGATTTTAATCCAGAGCGTATCCAAATTGATGACACGCTGCTTACTGGTAGTTCACCCAAAGTTAACGTCGGTGCTACTTTAGACACGATTACAGGTGTGGTTGATTATAACTTCAGCAACTATGAAGTTCTGCCTACCTCGGTTACAGTAACTTCAAACACGCTAACTAGGGAAGTCACTAATTTAACTCCCACTAACGACCAATTGACAATTGCTACCTTCAACGTCGAAAACCTCGATCCAGGGGATGGCGCAACCAAGTTTAATAACCTTGCCTACCGCATTGTCAATAACCTGAAATCCCCAGACATCATTTCTCTAGAAGAAATTCAGGACAATAATGGGGCGACGAATGATAGCGTAGTTGATGTTAGCCTGACCTTCCAAACATTAATTGATGTGATCGCTGCTGCTGGTGGCCCAACCTATCAATATCGCCAAATTAACCCAGTGGATGATACCAACGGCGGTGAACCTGGGGGAAATATCCGCGTTGGCTTCTTATTTAATCCCGATCGCGTCAGCTTTGTAGATACTCCCGGTGGTACTTCCACCTCCAACACTACAGTCACAGAAGTTGAAGGTGTTCCCAGCATTTCTGCTAGCCCTGGTTTGATTGAACCCACCAACTCAGCTTTTACCAGCAGTCGCAAACCGTTAGTTGGGCAATTTACTTTTAATGGTCAAACTGTGTATGTAATTGGCAACCACTTTAATTCTAAAGGTGGCGACCAACCGTTATACGGCCCAAATCAACCCCCAACCCTTAGCAGCGAAGCGCAGCGCCAAGAACAAGCCACGTTGGTGAAAAACTTTGTCGAAAGCATTTTAGCGATCGACCCCAATGCCAATGTAGTAGTAGCGGGTGATTTGAATGACTTTGAGTTTTCCAACCCCATTACTACCCTAGAAAGCGCTGGACTGACTTCCTTAATTGAAACTTTACCGGAAAATGAGCGTTACACCTACAACTTTCAAGGTAACGCCCAAACCCTTGACCACATTTTAGTTAGTAGCAATTTGCTTACTAGCCTGGATGGGTATGATGTCGTTCACATCAACTCAGAGTTTGCCGATCAGGATAGCGATCACGATCCTAGCCTAGCTAGGTTTAATCTACCTGCAAACCAAGCACCGACAGCCGTAGCTGATACAGTCAACATCGCTGAAGATGCAACCACATCCAATCTCTATCTCAACTTACTAAGTAACGACACCGACCCCAATCAGGGAGATACCAAAAACATCATTGCTGTTGATACCACAGGTACAAAAGGGCAAGTTTCCTTTAATCAGAATACCCAAAACTTGACTTACACAGCCTCTAGTTTTGACTATCTATCCCTTGGGCAAACAGCCAGCGATAGTTTTACTTATGCGATCGCAGACAGTAAAGGTTTACAATCTACTGCGATCGTTAGCGTCACCGTCGCTGGTGTTAATGATGCCCCTACGGTGGTGCAACCGATTGATGACCAAATCATCTCTACAAACAAATCGTTTTCTTTCAATATCAGTAACAAATTTGCTGACATCGATCAAGCTGACACCCTCAGCTACAGTGCTACAGGTTTACCCACTGGTTCTAGTATCGTTGCAAACACAGGTGTGATATCCGGTACTGTTTCCCAAGTCGGCATTTTTGCAGTTACAGTTACCGCAAATGATGACAAAGGTGGCAATGTCAGCGATACCTTTGACCTGACAGTTGCCAATAATCAGGCGACAACTGGCAACGATATCATTTTTGTCAGCGAACTTACGGGTTTAAACCAATACATAGTCAATGCACTAGCTGGGAGCGATCGCGTCATCGGCACTAATACCAGCGAGTTAATCAATGGTGGAACAGGCAATGATTACATTGATGGTAAAGGCGGTATCGACATCCTCCTTGGGGGTGACGGCAACGACACAATCTTTGGTGGGCTTGGCAGTGACATCATTTCTGGCGGTAATGGTAGCGATCGGCTAACTGGTTGGGGAGGCGGTACGAATGAAATTGACCTTCTCAACGGCGATCAAGGCGCAGATACCTACGTCTTGGGTGATGCAACTTCAGTTTTCTATGCCAGTTCCGGCAAAAGAGACTATGCCAATATTGTCAACTTCCAAGCAAGCGATCGCATCGAGATCAAGGGAGTTGCGGCCAATTACTCATTAGGGTCAGCATCAGCCGTATCTCTCGATAAATCTGCTGTGGGTATCTTCACAAACAATGGTACAGAATTGATTGCTGTTGTAGAAAACGGGTTAAACCGCAACACCAATTTGGCAACAGATACTCGTTTCGTCTTTGTTTAGGCATCAAGTAAAAATAAGTAGTGCGAGCAAGATGCTCGCACTACAAATATTAAATTGCTCCACTTATTTTTACACGACTCCTAAGAGCTAACAAGTCGTGAAACCGCAAAGGCGCACTACCTTCTCTACACCTCTGCGGTTCCTAATAGCAATTCTCTGTAAACTTGCACTGAATAATGCTTAACTTATTTCTTCCTTTGCGTCCTTTGCGGTTCGTCCAATAAAGATTAAGTGCATCTTCCTAAAGAATTGGTATAACTCCTCCATAAATCTAATCTTCAAAACCTCTCAAATCAACTTCATAAACTATGGTCACTACAAACACAATTCGATTTTCTCAGTTCAATGCTTCCTTAAATCGCAACACAGAAGGAGAGTTAGTAACCGATCTCTCCACCCCCGATAATCCTCAAGCAAAAGCAGTTGCAGAAATTATCCAACGTAACAACCCAGACGTACTGCTAATTAATGAGTTTGATTATTCCCCAGAAGCAGTTCAACTATTCAAGCAAAATTACCTTGCAGTTAGCCAGAATGGTGCAACCCCCGTTGACTATCCCTACTTTTACATCGCCCCTTCCAACACAGGTATTGCCTCTGGCTATGACTTGAACAACAACGGCACAGCAGTTACAACCCCAGGCGCAGCCGGATATGGTGATGATGCCTTTGGATTCGGTAATTTTTCTGGTCAATATGGGATGTTGTTATTATCCAAATATCCCATTGACACTGCAAACATCCGCACCTTCCAAAACTTCCTCTGGGAAGATATGCCCGATGCTTTACTTCCCGACGATCCTACAACACCACAACCGAATGATTGGTATTCTGAGGATGAATTGGCAGTTTTACGCCTCTCCTCTAAAAGCCACTGGGATGTACCCATTCAAGTAAATGGCGAGACAATTCATGTCCTCGCCAGCCACCCGACACCACCAACCTTTGACGGCGAAGAAGACCGCAACGGCAAGCGCAACCATGATGAAATCCGCTTTTGGTCAGATTACATAACCCCTGGTAAAGGCGATTACATCTACGATGATGCAGGTAAAACGGGCGGTCTTGCTGCTGGTTCAGACTTTGTAATTATGGGCGATCAAAATGCTGACCCCGTGGATGGTGATAGTTATGACAATGCTATCCGGCAACTATTACAAAATCCTAATATTAATACTAATGTCATCCCTACCAGTCTTGGTGGTTCCCAACAAGCAGAGTTACAAGGTGGTGCAAATGTCAACCAAGAAGGTAATCCTAGCTTTGATACCGCAGACTTTGCCGATACGACTCCGGGAAATCTGCGGACAGATTACGTGCTACCCTCTGCTGACCTGCAAATTGCCAACTCAGGAGTATTTTGGCCACTGAATACTGACCCGACATTCTCCGCAGTCGGTACTTTCCCCTTTCCTAGTTCTGACCATCGTTTAGTGTTTGCAGATGTGCAAACAGGGCCAACTGAAGCGGGTAAAACCATTCCTAATATAGAATTCGTAGGACAGACTACCTTCGCTACTGGCTTTATTCCTGCTGGCGCTGCGGGAAGTGTGAATGGTGTAGAAACCCCATTAGGTGGATTGTCTGGCATTACCTACGATGCAGTTAACAATCGTTACTACGCCATCTCAGACGATCGCTCTCAATTTGGCCCCGCCCGCTTCTATACTTTTACTACTGATACTGGGGTGACTTTTACCAATGTCACGCCCCTGAAAGATAGCAATGGCAACTTATTTGCAACATTTAGTATTGACCCAGAAGGCATTGCTTTAACTAACAATGGTACTGTTTTCATCTCTTCTGAAGGTGAAGTTAATCTTGGTGCAGGTCGTGTTAGCGATCCCTTTATTAAAGAGTTTTCACTAACTACAGGCGAAGAAGTGCGATCGCTATTAGTCCCCAGCAAATTCCTACCAGTAGTTGAAGATACCAACAACGATGGTGTTGTAAATACAGGAGATACGCAGACATCAGGTGTATACAATAACCTGGCATTTGAAAGCCTCACTATCACACCCGACCAAAAAACCTTATTTACTGCCACCGAAAACGCCCTATCCCAAGATGGATTAAGGGCTTCGCTTAACAGTGGTAGTCCTTCCCGGATTCTGCAATACAATCTGGTAACTGGACAACCAGAAAAAGAATATCTTTATATTACGGATGCGATCGCAGATGTACCCAACCCTAGCACAGGCTTTGCTGACAATGGTTTGGTAGATTTATTAGCAATAGATAATCGTGGTACTTTCCTAGCGTTAGAACGTTCCTTTGCCCAAGGTGTAGGCAACACCATCAAAATTTACGAAGTATCTTTGCAAGGTGCAACAGATATTAGCTTCTACGATTCTCTCAATAATTTGAGTACTGAACAACTAGCAGCTATCCAACTCGCTCAAAAACGTCTGCTGTTAAATTTAAACGATTTGAATTTGCCCACCGATGCAAATCACCCGATTACAGGACTAGATAATATAGAAGGTCTTGCCTTTGGCCCCAAATTAGAAGATGGTCGTCAATCCATTGTGCTGGTGAGTGACAACAACTTTAGTGGCAGCCAATTTACCCAAATTCTCACCTTGGATGCAGACTTAGTTCCCACTGTTACGCCTACAGTAGAAACCCGTCCCGATTTGTTAGATAGTGATGATCCAGCACTTGCTGTTGTAGATCAAAATGCCGATGCTGACGATCCTGCCATCTATGTCAATGCCACAAATGCTGCTGATAGTCTAGTCTTAACCTCAGTCAAAAATGCTGGATTGCGGGTTTATGATTTGTCTGGTAATTTGTTGCAAACAGTTAATCCTGGTGGTATTCGCTACAACAATATTGATTTGCAATACGGTTTCAAATTAGGCGATCAATCTATTGATATTGCCGTAGCTAGCGATCGCGGCAATGATAAACTAGCAATCTTCAAAATTAACCCAAACCCTGGCGCTGACGGCAATTACCTCGAAAATATCACCGACAGCACCATTGGAACTATCTTCCAAGCAGCACCTTTTGCAGAACCTTATTCTTCATCCTCTCGAAGTGCTTACGGACTTACTCTGTACCGTAGCCCCATCACCAATGATTATTACGTCTTTACCAGTCGCCGAGAAACCGGAGATATCGCTCAATTTAAGCTGATTGACAAAGGTAATGGTCAAATTGGGGCTGAACGGGTGCGGGAGTTCACTGTACCCACAATTGAGGGACGCGATCCTCAAACCGAGGGTATGGTAGTAGACCAGGAAACTGGCTTTCTCTACATCGGTCAGGAAAATGTCGGTATCTGGAAGTTCCAAGCAGAACCAAACGGCGGCACAACTGGCAAGTTAATTGATAAAGTTAAAGACTTGGGCGGTAATTACCTCACCGATGACGTGGAAGGACTGACCATTTATTACGGCAAAAATGGCACAGGCTACTTGCTAGCATCCAGCCAAGGTGACAATACCTTTGTTACTTACACCCGTGAAGGTAATAACGAATATGTGGGTAACTTTGCCGTTGGTAACAGTGGGTCAATCGACAGCGTACAAGAGTCAGACGGCGCAGATGTCATTAACGTACCACTGGGGTCTGACTTTCCATTTGGTTTATTTGTTACCCAAGATGGTTCCAATGAACCTGCCAAAATAGTTAGCGATGAAGGTGAAGAAGAAAATATCAGTTCTAACTTCAAGCTCGTACCTTGGGAGAATATAGCCAATTCCTTCCCCAATTCTTTAGATATTGACACCACTAGTTACGATCCACGAAATCCAGTTGCTCAACCCAAGCTGACAATTTATGAATTTGAAAACCTACCCAAATTAGGTACGACCTCTGAAAATCAAGATATTTTCTTAGGTGGTTTTTCTGGGTTGTATTTCCAAGGATTTGCAGCAAACGGCAACCTGAAATTTGTCACCCATACAGACCGTGGCCCAAATGGAGAACCTGATGGTGTCAACAGACCATTTTTATTACCCGACTTCCAGCCAGAAATAGTTAGCTTTGAACTCAACCGCACCACAGGCGAAATCAGCATTACCAAGAGAACGGGACTATTCCGCCAAGATGGGACAACTCCATTAACGGGATTGCCTAATTTGCAAGCTGGCGCAAATGGTACTGCCTACACTGATGAAATTGCCGTTGATTTAGACAACAATGTTTTAGCTAACGATCCTTTGGGTGCTGATTTAGAAGGGATTGTAATTGCCGAAAATGGGGACTACTGGATGGTAGATGAATACCGTCCGGCAATTTACCACTTTGATGTTAATGGTAAATTACTTGAGCGCTTTATTCCTCAAGGAACTGCCAACCCAGACGAACCCGCCGGGACTTATGGTACAGAGATATTACCAGAAGTTTATGCCCAACGCCGCAATAACCGAGGATTTGAAGCTGTAGCTTTGGAAGGTAATAAATTATATGCCTTTATCCAAAGCCCAATTGATAATCCCGATGTCGCCAATGATGCAACTTCCAAAGCTTCTCTCAACCTGCGAATTCTAGAGTTTGATATTGTCAGCAAGGAAGTAACAGGGGAGTATTTATATCGTTTAGAAGGTTTACCAGCAACCGATAAGATTGGCGATGCAGTTTCCTTGGGTAACGGCAAATTTGCAGTAGTTGAGCGAGATGACAATGCTACGTCTGCTGGCAATAAATTAATTTACCAAATTGATTTAGCTGGGGCGACCAACATCAACAACGCAGCTAACTTTACCTTGCCAGATGGTAAAACTATTGAACAACTCAACACCGAGGAATTAGCTGCTGCCAATATTACGCCCGTCACCAAAAGTCTAATCGCTAATGCTGCTCAGTTGGGTTACACCGGGGTAGAAAAATTAGAAGGTCTGGCACTGGTAGCACCGAACACTCTAGCTTTGATTAACGACAACGATTTCAACGTTACAGGTAATACGCCTACTGAGAAACTCGGTATTCTCGAACTACCAAATAACCTAACAGTTGTAGAGCCTACTTTCCCGGACGGTTTTGGTTCTAACAACAGCGATACTGTCAATCTTGAGTCAGGGCAATTTTTTAATGCAGGTGACGGAGCAGACTTTATCGAAGGTACTGAAGGTAACACAATCGAAGCTGGTAACGGTGATGACACTGTGCTTGCAGGGAGTGAATCTTCAGTATCAGGGAATGAGGGTAGCGATCGCATATTTATTGGTCAAAATAGCCCAGCTAAAAATACCAGCGCTGATGGAGGCAATGGTGATGATGTTATTACCGTCGTGGAAGCCAGTGGTAGTAATGATTTGTTTGGGGCAGAAGGCGATGATACTCTCACAGTAATTGAAGGTTCACGTCAATCATTATTCGGTGGCTCAGGTAACGATACCCTTCGTAGTGGCGGTAACAATAACCGTCTCTACGGCGGTTCTGGAGATGATACACTCTTCTCTAATATCAATGATTCGTTATTTGGTGGCGATGGCAATGATGTGCTATTTGCTGGTCAACAGGGCAGTAATCGCCTCACTGGTGGTACTGGTGCAGACCAATTTTGGATTGCTAACGCCAGTCTGCCAACTAGCAAAAATATTGTTACTGATTTTACCATCGGCACTGATAAAATCGGGCTAGGTGGTATCGGCGTAAGTGAGTTTAGCGCGATCGCACTATTGCAACAAGGCAATGACACTCTAGTTAAAACCGGAAATACAGAGTTGGTTTCATTACTAGGAATTACCTCAACTAGCCTGAGTGCAAATGACTTCGTTTTCTCTCCTAGCATTGTGGCTTAGTTTGTTCTAGGACTTACGCCATACACGCAGTAGGGGTAATTCATGAATTACCCCTACCGAGAAATAAAGGTTTGGGCTATTTTTGACGTAAAGTCAAGACGCGATGAATCGCGTCTCTACAAATGGCATTATTTTTTCAAATGCCAATACCCTTGGATTAAGCATTTATTTCTTCTCTCTGCGTCCTTGGCGTTCTTGGCGGTTCGTTAAAAAATTGACTTTTGCAAAGAGTTTTAGCTTGAACTGAACCGTATTGACTTAATATGATGCATCACTCTTCTTCAGATGTAAGCTAAAAGCACAGAAGAAATGAGTTAACATCCTATGCAGCAGTCCACAAGAGGCAATAACCGGGATTTTTGGCGGCAGCTTGCTACATTGGTTGCAATCCTTGGAGCTTTCATTATCAACGTAGTATCGAACATTTTCCCACTCAATGGAATAAACATAGGGGAAATTTCCAATACCTTGTTTAAAGATGTCCTGATTATCCCTGCCAATTACGCCTTTGCCATCTGGGGACTAATTTACCTTGGTTTGTTTGCTTTTGGAGTATATCAAGCTCTACCTAACCAACGACAAGAGCCTGATTTACGTAAGACAGGTTATTTGTTAGTAATTGCCTGTGTTGCCCAAAGTATTTGGGTGTATCTATTCTTGTCTAGACTTTTTGCTCTTTCTATAATTGCAATGCTCTTGATTTTGTTACCCCTGATTGGTATTTATGTGCAGTTAGAAATTGGTAACAAGCGTGTAACTCGACTCATGAAATGGTGTATTCACTTTCCAATCAGCATTTATCTAGGTTGGATTAGCGTGGCGACCATTGTCAACATAGCGTGTACCTTGTATTTTCAAGGGTGGAACGGTTGGGGGATTTCTCCTGTAATATGGACTCTAATCATGTTAGCGATCGCAACAGCAATTGCAGCAACTCTTCTTATTCAGCGTCGAGACATGGCTTATACAGGAGTAATGCTTTGGGCATTGGTGGCGATCGCAATCAAGCACTGGAATAACCCTATACTCAGAAATGCGGCATTGATTTTAGCAATTGCCCTGGTTTTAATCGCTACAATTAAGACCTTACGTCCCCAACAAGAACATACACCTTGAAGGTAGAGGTAATTCACGATTAGACTTTAGTCTAGAGCAATTCTATGTAGATACAACTATAAAATGTGATACAAGAGGCGTAGATAAAAAAGATAAGGGATTTGCTAAATTAATGTAGGAAGTGAGAGATGAGCGATCGCACTTTTCGGCGACACAACGCAGGTACATCAAATTTTACCAATCCATCCCTTGTCTCACCAACTACTCCCACATTGGCAAATCCAACACGCGGTTTTGCACCAACGAATACTCCACTCACCACAGTCACCGAGGTAGCAGACGTTCAAGAAGCCCAGTCTGCTGATGAGCAATCATTAGAACCAGAAGCCATCAAAGAAAAACCTCTGGTTCACGACATAAGTCGCATATCCTTGCGTCGTCTACAGCCGCAACTGACAGTTAGCCAGCCAGGAGATCAGTATGAGCAGGAAGCCGACTCAGTTGCCAACCAAATCATGCGGATGGCTAGACCTGAGCCAAAGATCAATTTCGGTGGGATGAATTCACAAGATATAATGCAGCGAAAGTGTGCAGCTTGTGAGGAAGAAGAAGTACAAACTAAGCCCGCTAATGATGGCAGTGTCCATAGTGAGGCTAATATTGAGAGTCAATTGAATAGTAGTAAGGGCGGTGGGAGTCCGTTATCTGCTGAAGTCCGAGACTTTATGGAACCTCGCTTTAGTAGTAAATTCGACAATGTGCGAGTACATACTGGCTCCAATGCTATCCAAATGAGTAGATCATTAGGAGCGCAGGCATTTACTCATGGTAGCGATGTTTACTTTGGTGCAGGAAAATCACCAGGTAATAATGAGTTGACTGCCCACGAATTAACTCATGTAGTGCAACAAACAGGCGCAGTGCAGAAAAAAAGTGATGTTGCCCCAGCGCCAACTCATATTCAACGCGCACCAGATGCAATGCCTCCCAAAAAAGGCACAACTAAAATTGACAAAAAGGATACCAAAATTACTGCCTCCGGGAAAAACATTACCGAAGCAATTACCAACTTAACATCGCAAGGAAAGGGCGAAGCTGGTAGTGTTACTTGTGCCCCGGAAAAAGATGTCAAAACTTACCAAGCTGATGATAAATCTGATGAAATTGTCTACGAGGCAGACGTTTCAGTAACAGAAACCAAGGCAATGCCCGTCTGGACTGAACTTGACACGCAGTGCGAACCAGTTAAAAAAGAATGGGCAAGGTTTTATAGCGCTTTAAATACCCACGAAAATGGGCATATCAGTATTGATGAGAAAGCTTTTAAAGATTTACACAAAAAGTTGCTTGGTAAAAAACCTTCAGAAGCCGACAATATTTTTAACAATACTTATACCAAAGCAAATACTGATAACACCACTTACGATACCACAACTAAGCACGGGCTGACTCAAGGTACAGGAGTAACGCCAGTACAGTGTGGCCCAGAAAAAGTTTCTCAAAATGAAGATGAATCCAATGCACAGATAGAAGTTCAAACTAAACAGGTAGAAGCAAAAACGCTACAACGCAAACCTGCTAATGATTTTTTATCTAATAAAACAACTCTGCAAACCAAACTTAGCCCTACTCTTTCAGTTACTTCGCAACCCCACTCGACCATCCAAGCACAACCGCAGACTAACAAAGTACAGATGAAATGTAGTGCTTGTGATCAAGAGGATAGCGCACAACGTAAGGCGATCGCCCAGAATATCACCCCCCACAAAGACAACAAATCAATTCAAAAACTGGGTTGGAGCGATATCACGGATGCAGCAGGTGCTACTGCTAATTGGGTTGGAGATAAAGCCAGTGCAGGCGCTGAATGGGTTGGGGATAGGGCTAGTGATGTCGCATCTATGGGCAAAGAAGCATTTGCTGCCCTAGTTGCGAGAGTTGCCCCAGGTTTAGCTGATTTGATTCGCCAAGGCCCAATAGGGTTATTGGGTGAAAAAATCAAAGACGGCATCAAAAGCTGGGTATCTAGTATCACCGGAAACATCGATATTGCTGGTATAATTGCCCAGCTGCGGGGCAGTTTTACAGGGGTCTTTGAAGGGATTCAGAATGCTGTCAAAGGCGATCCAGCCTCTTGTAGTAATTTTGCCAATAGTTTAAAGGCGTTGCAAGACTTGGGACACGCCTTCATGGAAAATCCTGCTGTTAAGCAAATTCAGGCAGTGTTTTCTCAAGTTAAAGGCGTTTTCCAAAAAGTTACTGATTTAGTAATTGCCCCAGCCTTTGATGCCTTGATGAATGTTGCCGGGGGCGTATTTGATACCGTTAAAGGATTGGCAACTACAATCTGGGAATGGGGTGCGCCCGTTCGCAATACTCTAGGTGCTGCCTGGGATTGGGTGAAAGAACAACTCGGCATTGGTGGTGATGGCGAAGGTGGCGTGCTGGGATGGCTGAAGACTAAAGCTTCCCAGGTGTGGACAGAAATTAAAGGCGTTCTTGCTCCAGTGCTTGGGCCATTGAAGACTGTGGGCAGTGTATTACTGGCTTTTTCACCAGTGGGTTCAATCTACCTCATCGTTAAATATGTGCCGCAGCTAGTCAAAGCGGTGCAATGGTTATGGGCGCACAAAGACGATAAAGATATTGTCAAAAAAGCTCATGAGGAAATGGGCGGTACGATTTTGCCGGAACTGCTGAGTACTGTAGAAGGATTTAGCCAAACGATGCAATCTACAGTTACCAGTTTGGTAAATCAAGCAGTTCAACTCAGTGAAGCAGTTTTAGAATTGCTAGGCTCAATTAGCGGCGTGCCATTATTAAGCATGGCACAAAGCCTAGTGCAGACAGTATCCAATGGCGTAAAGGAATTCATAACTTGGTGTCAAGAAGGATTCCAATCAGCCGCTAAGTCAGTCCAAGAATTCGCCAGCAAAATTGTCACGAAGATTAAACCATATATTAGCGTGCTAACTTCATTGGGGTTAGCCATTGTAAATCCGGCAATGATTCCGGTAATCTTGGCAGGTTCAGCTTGGCAGATGCTAGATGACTGCTACAAAGCGCCAATTATTAATTTCTTACTTGACATTGTTATTGGTATATTGCAGGCTGCGCCGTCATTACCCATGTTTGGGTTGCTCTGGCCAATGATTAAGGCAGGTGTCCTTGGTTTCCTTCAAGGAGTGAAAGGCAAGTCAGATGACCAAAAGGTTGCGATCGCCAACAAGTTAGCTAAAATCATCAGTGGTGGCAGTCCTGCATTTATTCTGGGATTTGTCAAGGGACTACTCCAGGGCATTTGGGAAGGTCTTACTGACCCATTTGTGTTGATATATGAAGCAATTAAAGGATTGGGCAATTTAGTCACTTGGCTTAGTGATGTGGCTAACCAAGCGCTTTCTCCCACACCGACAAATGAGCAACCAGCATCAGCCCAAGAAGGAACAGCATCGCCGGCAACCACTGCTAACAACAACGTGGAAATGGGTGAACGGATGCAGCAAATGGCTGGAGAACTGCAACCGCCTGTAGAGCAGGTTAGTCAGGGCTTTATGCCAGCCGTGCAGGAGGTATTTAGCGGCGGCGGTGGTATGTCGTTCGAGCAATTAATGCAGAAACTTGGTGATGCCTGGGGTGCTGTAGAAACAGCGTTAATGAATGCAGGCGGTACTTTGGCTGATAAAGTGTGTGAATTCATGTTGCAGGATAGCGCCGAAGGCCAGATGGGCGAAACAGTCGGTTGGTTAGCCGGAACGATCGCCTTTGAAGTCGTTCTCGGCATTCTAACAGCAGGTTCCTGGACAGCCGCCAAGGGTGCGATGAAAGGACTCAAGCTCTTTGCCAAGATTCTCGACTGGACAGGCGAAGTAATGGGCTTGGCGTTTAAGGGCTTGGCTAAAGTTGGTGGCTTTATCCTGGATGGCATCAAGGGATTAGGCAAGCTTTTAAACAAGGCGGGTGGTGCGGCAAAAGTCATCCTGGATGCTCTGGGTGAGATTGGGCAAAAGCTGATTACCTTTGCTGACGAACTGCTAGGTAGAGCAGCCAAAGGCGCAGCTAGCGAAGTAGTTGAAGAAGGGGCTGAGAAAGCTGCTAAGGAGGTAGCCGAAGAAGGGGCTGAGAAAGGCGCAGCTAGCGAGGTAGTTGAAGAAGGGGCTGAGAAAGCTACCAAAGAGACAGTTGAAGAAGCTGGTGAGAAAGCTACCAAGGAAACAGCTGAAGAAACTGGTGAAAAAGCTACCAAGGAAACAGCTAATAAGGCTGCTGAAATGCCACAAGCACTTGCAGAGGCGACAGCTATTGCCAAGTCCCTAGAAGCTACAGGAGTTCCCATACCTGCTATTGTAGCCGCGCTGATACCGCTCAAAGCCCGCTATAGGTGGATTAATACTTTTGAGGCAGAGCCAAAATCTAGCGATGCTTTCTCAATCTTTATGATCGCTAGTAAAACTCTTGTTACAAGCGTCAGGACAAGACGGCGGCAATATAAACAAAATGCACAGAGGGCAGATGATGCAGGAGGCCACTCTTATAAGGATCATGGCGCTCAAACTACACCTGAGCAACATCTAAAGCGCTTACAAGACGGCACGCCACCAGGAGGAGGCTATGCGCGTGACGTACCGGACTCATCCAGCAAGTTTGCAACCCATAAGGCACATGCAGATGCCCTTGATCAAGCCTGGGTCGAGCTTACAAGAAATCCTGAACATATGTTCAAAAAGAATCATGGTGTTGTAACGGATGTGCCAAAGAAAAAGTCAATGATTCAGCTTAATATGGATGGTGCTGGTTTTTCATACAAACTCGATCCAGCAGATGCAACTCAAACAAAACTTATCCGAGAAAAGGCTAATTATGTGTGTGCGGTCTTTGGCTATGATGCCACAAATGCACAATGGCGTATTATTACTATGTTTCCTAGCACAAAACCTTGTCCTAATAAGAGCAACTAATGATAGCTTTTTTATTAAAATTTTTGGTGTTGCTGAATCGAGGTATGAATTTGGATGTAGAGACGTTGCAATGCAACGTCTCTACAAGGATTTTGAAATAACGCAAAATTATTTTTCATACCGCAATCAGCAACGCCAAATTTTTATAATACTTTGTTTGATACCGTAAACTTCAAATTATAAGGAGTAAAGTGAAATGAGTGGTTTATCTTTAACTCAGTTAGTTATTGAACTGGTACGGCGTCTGAAGGGTGTAGAGCCAAATGCAAGCGTTAAGGCATCTATTTATGAAGTAGTCGAGAGTAATGGATTAGAGAAATATGATGATGTTCCATCTTGGTTGATAAAATTTTTTCGGTCTATTATAGATGGACAATCAACAGAAAAAGTTTATATATATGAGGAGGAAAGTCAAAAAAGTGAAGCAGATGTTTGGAACTTTTTAGCAGAATTGGAAAATATACTAGGAATTGAATCTGATGATTATGGTGAAGGCATAGAAATGGTATTTAAGCCATTGGGTATTTATGCATTTATTTCATTAGAAAGTGGCTTTTACCGCATTCAATCTGCTAAAGATACTCAGTGTACAAGTTATGCAGCTAAAAAGTTGTCCGACTCCAGCAGTTCCTAAGTAAAAAAGAAGTTCGCATGGAAGTAAAGACCGAACAATTTCAATTGAACAGCGATATAAAGCTACGCGATCGCACCATCTCCCCCTTCCCCATCCGCGCCCTAACTCTAGCTTTGACAAAACTAGAAGAGGAGGTGATTGAATGTCGTCTCATCTTTCAAATCAATCTAGAATTTCACAAGTGCATCGAAACTGAAGCTCTATTTAACCTCAAACCAGAAAGTCGTGTCCCGCTTTCCAGTGAAGATTTTTTATCTGAAGTTGATATTCAAATTGAGATTAGTTTACAACCAGATTTCCTTCCAAATCTCAAAGAACATCTTGCCGATGTAGATGAGATATCTACTAATTTCCTCAAGCTTAATCAAGAACAACCCGATAATCCCCTATTTGCGACTGAAAATTGGCTGTTACTATCAGCCATCCAACCGCAAGTATCCGGTGATGTTGGCTACCGCACCCTTTGGGATTACCTCAGTCCAGTCACTCTTGCTAAAGCTGCTGCATCCGGTTCAGCTAATCCAATTTCTGATGCACTAGAAACCTTCTTCAAAAATTGGACGGAGAATAACCTATCTGCTGTGACTGAAAAAGCCACTACTGAAGTTGTTGATGGAATTTCTGATTTTATCAAAGGCTTGACTGACTTCAACGTGGATGAGTTAAATAAACTAGTCAACGATATTGAACAGCAATTTTCAAAGGATTGGAAGCCTCTTTCAAATGACAGAACAATTCTTCAGGAAATGCTTAACTTCTTTACCGAAGATGACTGGAACTTTACTAAATTGCAAGGGGAATCTGTCTTACAACTTCCATTCCAAGGCACAAATGGCAAATGGAACTGTTATGCCAAAGCTAGAGAAGAAAATAAGCAATTTGTATTTTACTCCCTTTGCCCGATCGCTGCACCGGAAAATAAAAGACAAGCTATTGCTGAATTCCTCGCTCGTGCCAATTACGGCTTGATGATTGGCAACTTTGAACTCGACTTTAGCGATGGTGAGATTCGCTACAAAACTAGTATTGATATTGTCGGTGACAATCTCAGTTTTGCTTTAATCAAAAATTTAGTTTACACTAACGTCACTATGATGGACGAATACCTACCTGGAATTATATTTGTAATTGATGGCGATGCGTCACCAAAAGAAGCAATTACTAAAATAGAAACCACAATATAGGTGTAGGGTTACGGAAAGTGTCACCAAGGACAAGATTAAAATTCAATTTGTAACTTTAACAATGGTGTGCGATCGCTAACAAATCAAAACTGGAAAACATCAACAGATAATTTAATAGTCAAAGTAAAAAATAAAATTATTAATTTTTCATTTATCTTCCATCAAGTTTCATAAATATTACAAATATTACTTTTTTCCTCAAAAGAATTTTAATCATTTCTTCTGTTTAGCTTATTCTTATCTTAATCTTTGAATGAAAACATCTTTAGTGCTAGCTAAGTTCTCTCATAACTACTATCAACAGATTTAAGTTGTGAATCTCGTTCTTCCACATTCATTACTCACTAATATCAAGCCAGGGTAATTAGTTATGATTCCCACACTCATTACACCCTAGATACCTGCGGATTCGCTAATGCTGTGACATTCCACCATCACTTCTCAAGCTTTCAAAAACTCTGAGAAAATGTATTTTTTGGAAATATATCCTCGGTGTTAATGACGAAATCGGACTTAACGGACTTGCCCAAACTGTACAGGACTGACGCAAACAATAGCTGAAGCCCCAATTTTGAGTTAGGGGCAATCCATGAATTATCCCTACCGCGTGTAATTTTGTAATTCTGAAATTTCCCCGTAATTCCGATTTCTAGCATGAGAACATAATTGCTTTTTCCCACAAGTAATGGAATGAGAGAACTTGAATACCTTGTGGTGTAGTTAAATCCAAATACCCAAATAACATTCTAAATTATGGCAATTGAGTTAGTCGGCTTTGCTTCTTTATCTGCTGATACTTATAGTGATGGGCCAGTTTCTGGTGAGGAAATTTCAGCTAACGGTAGAACTGGGCCTTTTCCAGGACAACCAATACAGGGATTTAGCGGTGTCCAGTTTGGTAACAATAACTCTTTATACTTCCTGTCAGATAATGGTTACGGGAGTAAAGATAATAGTGAAGACTTTCTATTGCGTATTCATCGGCTAGACCCAAATTTTAAGGGTACGGAAAATGGAGATGCGACTGTTAAAGTTTTAGACTACATTCAACTATCCGATCCCAATAACAAGATTCCTTTCGAAATAGTTAATGAAGGAACTACCGATAGATTATTGACTGGTGCAGACTTGGATGTAGAGTCATTTGTCTTTGATAAAGACGGGACAATCTGGGTTGGAGACGAGTTCGGCCCTTACCTGCTCCATTTTGATGCCACCGGTAAGTTATTAGAGGCTCCCATTGCTACACCCGATCAATTCAAAACTTTAGATGGAGAAGCACCTAAAGTCATTGGTCATAGAGGTGCAAGTGGCTATCTTCCAGAGCATACTTTAGAGGCATATAAACAAGCGATTGTAGATGGTGCTGATTTTATTGAGCCTGATTTAGTAGTTACAAAAGATGGTGTATTAATTGCTCGGCATGAACCTGCTTTAGCGATTTTAAACGCTGATGGCACTGTTAATTTCAACAATACAACCACAGACGTTTACGATATTAGCAAGTATCCACAGTTTGCCGATCGCAAGAAAACAGTCAGCTTAGATGGAACTGAAATCACAGGTTGGTTTGCTGAAGACTTTACTTTAGAAGAAATCAAGACCTTAAAAGCCGTACAGCGTGTACCTTTCCGCGATCAATCCTTCAATGGTCAATTTGATATTCCCACCCTCGCCGAAATTATCGACTTGGTTAAAGAAGTAGAAGCCGAGACGGGTAAAAAAATTGGCATCTATCCTGAAACGAAGCATCCCACCTATTCTGCCGAAGAAGCCACTTATGTAGGCACTACAGAGAAAATTAACAGAAACATCAGTGAGATACTGATCGACACGCTCAAGGCTGAGGATTTCACTGACCCAGATCGGATTTTTATCCAATCCTTTGAAGTCGGTAATCTCAAGGATCTAAACGATCGCATTATGCCAGAAGCAGGAGTGGATATCCCACTGGTTCAACTCCTTAATGCAGCTGGTATTGAGCTAAATGGAGAGATCATAGAGACTCAGCCTTATGATTTGGAAGTCAGTGGTGACACTCGTACTTATGGCGACTTACGAACTCCAGAAGGTTTGGCTGAAATCGCTACCTATGCTGATGGTATTGGCCCTTGGAAACGGTTAATTGTTAGTGTCCAAGGAACTGATGCTAATGGTGATGGATTGGCAGATGATGTCAATGGGGATGGAGCAGTAAATGATGCTGATAAGACAACCCTACCTCCCACTACCTTAATTGAAGATGCTCACAATGCAGGTTTAGAGGTTCATCCCTACACCTTCCGCGATGAAGACCAGTATCTTGCAGCAGATTACAAAGGTAATCCAGAACTAGAGTTTCAGCAGTTCTTTCAATTAGGGGTAGATGCACTCTTTACAGACTTCCCCGATACAGGAGATAAAGTCCGAGATTTCTTGAGTGATCCTCAGAATAACTTAGTGCGATCGCCACAAAATCCTGATGTCCTCTCAGGAGACGCTTTTGCTAACTTGGGTGGCTCAAAAGGTTTTGAAGGTGGAGCAATCAACGCCAGCAAAACCAAACTTTACATGCTACTAGAGGGTACGGTTCAAGGCGATCCGGCTGGTGCTTTGCGGATTAATGAATTTGACCTTGCCAGCCACAAGTACACTGATAATACACTTTACTACAAGCTGGAAAATCCTGCTTATGCGATCGGCGATCTCGCAGTCATTAATGACAATGAGTACTTAGTCATTGAGCGGGATGGTGGTCAAGGAGCTTCTGCTCAATTCAAGAAAATTTTCAAAATAGACCTATCTAAAACAGATGCTAATGGCTATGTAGTCAAAGAAGAAGTTGCAGACTTGTTAAACATCCAAGACCCTAACGACCTTAATGGGGATGGTAAAACAACCTTTGATTTCCCGTTTGTAACCATTGAAAACGTTTTAGTTGTTGATGAAAATACCATTTTGGTAGCTAATGACAACAACTATCCCTTCTCAACAGGTCGTCCTGGGAATGATCCTCAAAATCCAGTTATCGACAACAACGAAATCATTCTTCTTAAGTTGGACAAGTCCCTTAATCTTGCTCCTGGTTTGGGTCAACCCCAAGCTGAAGAAATTAACTTTGGCTCCACTACCAGCGATGATATTACAGTTCAACCAGATCAAACCTTATTCACCGGTGACGGAGCAGACTTTGTAGAAGGTAGTACAGGTAACACAATCCAAACTGGCAACGGTGATGACACGGTGCTTGCAGGTAGTGACTCTTCTGTATCCACAGGAGACGGTAACGATCAAGTCTTAATTGGCGTAAATGGCCCTGCTAAAAACACTACTGCTGATGGTGGTGCTGGTGATGACCAAATTACCGTAGTTGAAGCCAGTGGTAGTAATAATTTGTTCGGAGGCGCAGGTGCTGATACTCTGACAGTCATTGAAGGTTCCCGTCAATTATCCTTCGGTGGTTCAGGTAACGATACCCTCAAGAGTAATGGCAGCAATAACCGTCTCTACGGTGGTTCTGGAGATGACAAACTCTTTTCCAGTGTCAATGATTCCCTATTTGGTGGCGATGGTGATGATGTGCTATTTGCTGGTCAACAGGGCGGTAATCGCTTAACTGGTGGTACTGGTGCTGACCAATTCTGGATTGCCAATGCCAGCCTATCAACTAGCAAGAATATTGTTACTGACTTCGCTGTTGGTATTGATAAAATCGGGCTTGGTGGTATTGGCGTGACGCAATTTAGTGCTTTAACGCTGTTGCAACAGGGTAGCGATACTTTGGTGAAAACTGGAGATACTGAGTTAGCTTCATTACTGGGGATTACATCAACTAGCCTCACAGCAAATGATTTTGTTTTCTCTGCTAGTGTGGTTTAATCCAAAAATAATTACAACTTAAATTCGAACTTAAAAATTAATTAAGTTGTGGCAAATCTGCCGATGCGAGGGAGTATCACTCCCTCGTTTTTATTAATAGGAATAGCAACAGAAAGTGGAAATATTTATAAAATTTTACTTTTTTTACTTAAGTAAAAAAATAGTACTACTTATTATACTTAAGCTGCCTTGCAAAGACTTTGATCAATACAAGTCCTGAATAAATACAAATATTTACAGCGTATTTAGCAAAATCGAAGAACCTCATCCGATTTCAGAGATAAGTCGGATTGATTATTATTCAGCATAAATACTTAGAAACTAACCAACTTTGTCCTCATAACTTCGGGGTTGCTTTTTTTTGCTGGGCTATCAGACTGGAATTAATATTAAATAAAATCGTAATTTTACTGAAGGCAAATATTAATTTTACCTCATAAATTAGACTGGACAAATAATAAGTATTAATAAAGTCGGATTATGCAAGATAAAATTCTGAATTTCGTAGAAGTCCAAAAAAATAATACAAATGGTGTAGATGGGCTTGGTGGTAGCTTTTCCACAGCCATTAGTCCCGATGGCAAATTCCTCTATGCATCTGGATATGATGATTCGGCGGTAGCGGTGTTTGCACGCGATGAGCAAACAGGTCAGTTGAGTTTTATAGAAGTTCAAAAAGATGATACAAATGGCGTCGATGGGCTTGGTAACGCTGAATCTCTCGCTCTCAGCCCCGACGGTAAATTCCTCTATGTTCCTGGATATGGTGACTCGGCGGTAGCGGTGTTTACGCGCGATGAACAAACAGGCAAGTTGACTTTTGTAGAAGTTCAAAAAGATGATACAGATGGTGTCGATGGACTTGCTAATGCCACTTCTGTAACTGTCAGCCCCGATGGAAAATATCTTTATGCATCTGGATATGGTGATTCGGCGGTAGCGGTGTTTGAGCGCGATGAGCTAACAGGCAAGTTGACTTTTGTAGAAGTTCAACAAGATGATACCGATGGTGTCGATGGACTTGCTGGTGCCCTCTTTGTAACTGTCAGCCCCGACGGAAAATTCCTCTACGCAGCTGGAGCTGGTGAGTCGGCAGTATCGGTGTTTAAGCGCGATGAACAAACAGGCAAGTTGACTTTTGTAGAAGTTCAAAAAGATGATACGGATGGTGTTGATGGACTTGCTGCTGTCAACTCTGTAACTGTCAGCCCCGACGGAAAATTCCTCTATGCTGCTGGATTTGGGGACTCAGCGCTGGCGGTGTTTGAGCGCGATGAACAAACAGGCAAGTTGACTTTTGTAGAAGTTCAAAAAGATGATACAGATGGTGTCGATGGACTTAATGCTGCAACTTCTGTAACTATCAGCCCCGACGGAAAATATCTCTATGCATCTGGATTTTATGATTCAGCAGTAGCAGTATTTGAGCGCAATCAAGAAACAGGCAAGCTGACTTTTGTAGAAGTTCAACAAGATGATACAGATGGTGTAGATGGACTTGCTGCTGTCACTTCTATAACTTTCAGCCCTGACGGGAAACATCTATATGCATCTGGATCTTATGACTCGGCAGTGGCGGTGTTTAGTGCGCCTTTCAACAATGCGCCAGAATTAGCAAATGAAATTCAGGATCAAGAAGCTACCGAAGATACTGTCTTCAACTTCATTGTTCCAGTTGATACCTTCAGCGATGAGGATGCTGAAGATATCCTGACTTATACTGCAACTCTGGAAAATGATAGCTTACTACCCACTTGGTTAAACTTCAATGCTACTACTCTTACCTTCAGTGGTACTCCTACAAGTCAGGATGTGGGTATTCTAAACATCAAAGTCACGGCTGAAGATATTGCTGGAGATGAAGCCAGTGATGTATTTGCACTTGCAGTCGGTGAAAAGAATTCTGCCCCAACAAATTTGATATTTACCATTATCAGCGATGACGACGATGATGACGACGAGGACGATGATGACGACGATGACGATGATGGTGGTAATAGCGATGGAGATGACGATGATGACGATAAAAAAATTATCGGTTTCTTCACCACCACCGACTCAGACCAAGACGATGAACACACTTATAGCTTAGTGCCAGGTAATGGTGATACTGATAATGGTGTATTCATCATTGAGGGAGATAGCCTCAAAATTAATTCTGATATCACTAAATCTAGTTATAAAATCCGCGTCCGTACTACTGACCTCGGTGGACTTTCTTTCGACAAAGATTTGGATGTTAAGATTGATGGCTTTGTGTCTACAAATACCCAGATAACAACTATTTTCCAACTGGTAAATATCACTCAGAATATCTTTACTGTCAAAAGTAAAGTCAAGGGCGGCAAAGGAAAACTTTCCATTAAAATTAAAACCAGCAGTTCAAAAGAAGTGAATGAACTGTGTGTATTTAATGTTGATGATGATGAAGGCAAGATTGACGGCATAGCCCCTGGTACAGAAGGCTATGCAAAAGCGGCTCTTTTGCGTTCAAAAGTGATTTTCTGCTCCCTTGGCAATTCGCCTAATGGTTTTAACGCCACCGACTTAACAAACATTTTAGAATTTGAGTCTAATACCAAACTCCGATTCTATATGATATCTAACAGTACTACCCAGGCTGTACTGTCTGGAAAAACTTCTTTATCAAGTGTAGTTTTTTCCTCCGCTACAAATAACACAAATAACAACGCAGAACAGGAAGGGTTTTCTCTCAACTTCCAGGGTCTCGTTGTGACGCTTCAGGCAACAGAAGAAAAGGTATCTTTAGGTACTGGTTTGCAAGGTAAATCTCAAGGTGCATTGATTGATTTACGAAGTGTGACACAATTAGTAACAGCTGAGTTTGTAGTCAATAGAGAAGCTTCTTACAACAACTTTGTCGGCTTCTATAAAATAGCTGATGAAAATGGTGGTATTGATACTAATGGTGATGGCAAAGCAGATATTCTCGTTGGACAAGCTGGTTATACTGAAGCTGCCGTGCGTGGGCGTGTTGGAAGTATTGATTTAATGGTAGACAATCAAGGTACAGCCAATTACACTGGCACTTTCGGGGCTGATTCTTTGTTTGCACCATTCATTATTGTGAATGGTAAACCCGATGCTATTGTCAATAGTAATGGTAGGGGCAATGGCAATAAAAATGTCTACTTTTCATTCTTAGGTGCTAACTCAGATAAAGTAGATCATATCCGACTGTTGGGAAATAACACCTTTGGTTTTGAGGATCTACCAAATAGTGGTGACAAAGATTACAACGATGTAATTGTGCAGGTAAAATTGAGTGTCAATGCTGCTTCCTAATATCAAATGACTTCGCAAAACTAAATGGACTCGCCCCACTTTTAGGTAAATCTATTTGGTTTCTGGCAATCAAATAGATTCGATTTTAATTAAAACAGTGAATTTTTTGAATTAGGGTAGCACGGTTGTGCTACCCTACTAATTTTTTATTTTTAAAAAAGTACGATAAAGTAGTCTTATTTTTCATTACCTTTTCCCTACCCGATGCTATTCTCGATCGCAATGCCAATCACAATCCGCAGGTTTACTTTGCATTCTTGATGCTAATACAGACAAAACAGCTTGCATTCACCTGTTGTAGAATAATACCTCTGGTTTTGAGGATCTACTAAATTTTAGTTAGGTATGTTGCCGTACCCGTAAGCCATTACTGTCTAATATAGGCTGCGAGGAATTACTTAGTAAAAAGTATATTGTCCCGCTTGCAGGATGAAGTTATTTTATGAATAACGAGAAAATGAACTCTATATTAATTAAATCAGTAAATTTACTGAAGGCAGTTACTGTCTTTACTTCATAAATTTAATAGTTGATTCCTCTAGGGTGACAAAAAATCTTCACCTTTACTTTTTAAGTTAATTTTTCTTAAATTAGGCCACCAAAAAAGTAATAGAGAATTTTTTCATAAATTGGACATGGCGCTATTTAGCAAGGAAGGCTCGCTGTCTTTCGTTATCGCTGATATTGTCAATCCCTATATCCAATAATTTGTGAAAAATAATTCCAAAATTTAAAGTTTTCTTTATTACATAATCTTTAACTAGGGTATTTACTTAGAAAAGCATCTGTGATATTTTCATGTTGATTATAATAAAATCAAAATAGGCGAAGCTAAATTTAACAACCGCCTTTATGTATCTTGGTTTGGTGATAAGTATCCATATTGCATATTTGCAATTGTAAATATTAATTTTAAATTTGTATAAATTATGTTGCATTAATCTAGTGATAACTTGTCCTCAAACTATTTTCACTATGGTTTATTTTGAAAAACGCATAAAAATCTTAACCGTGTGATGTGAAGATAGGTCTACAATTAGACGGACTACCCCTCAGTGATTTTACATATTTAAACACGATAACTTCAGAAAAGTCTTGCCACTGTTGGCATAAAACCAAACACTGCCACCATTAGGAAAGTGAATTCTCCCTCATATTTTCGATTTAATTCCTCACTTTTACTTGTTTGATATGACTTATATTAAGAACACTTTTCTCGAATTTATCACCACCCTAGAAGGGTTCGATCGCTTACCCGATGGGGCGATCGCTAATCTATCAGACCAACTGCAAGCTTTCCGCTATCGCATAGGCCAGAAAATCATTGGTAAGGAAAGTCTCCCAGAACGCATCACCATTATTTATGAGGGACAAGTGCGCCTCTTGGGATACGATCCCCAGACGCAAATGCCAATTACCCTAAAATTGCTGCAACCTGGAGAAATTATCGGCGAAATTGGTTTATTGCGCGATGTCGCTTGTGAAACTGCGATCGCCTCCACCGAAGTAGTATGTTTAACCTTGAGCGCATCGGCATATTTTAGTTTTCTCGCTTCATACCCAGCTTTTGCCGAAGCCCGCAAGAACCGCAGTTATTTGATCGAAGTTTTTGATATTCTCAGTTCCTATTGGAACCAGCAAGCGATCGCTACTTTAAATCTTAGAGAACTCACAGAAAAAGCCTTACCACAGGCAAAAATCCATTACTTAGCTCCCGGAAAAACTTCATTCAACCAACTGGATAGCCAAAGAGTCTGGTTTGTAAGTGGCGGTGGTACAGTCACAAATTTATCACCTGGCGATCGCTTAGAATCAAACGATGACAGAGACAAGATTCAGGTTATAGGTCAAAATCCCGCACGATTAGTTGGTATCCATCCGTCAGATTTGGTATTAGAAGATAGTCATGAAATAGTACTGGCGGTAAATAACACCCAATTAGATACCCAAGATGAAGATGTATTAGATATTCCTTACGCATCAGACGAAATCGTTCCTCAGACAGCCCCCGATACCTCAAAGAGTTCATCAAAGCAAAAATACCCATTTTTTAGCGGTAAGGGAGAATTAAATACAGCCTTCGCCTGTTTCCAAATGGTTGCGAAGCACCTAGAAATACCGTTTCGTCGAGAAGTAGTTCGCCGCATCTTAACTGAACAAGTCAAACGTCAAGGGGTTATATCGTTTCAAGTTACTGCTTACCTAGCAGAATTAATCGGACTGAAGGCGCAATTAGTAGAAATACCAGTCGCTTCACTGACACGCACCCCGACACCGGCATTGATTCGCTATGGTGATAATTTTGCAGTTTTATATGCAGCAGATTCAAACAACATGGTTGTGGGTGTCCCATCCAAAGGAATCGTGCGCTGTAAACCGGCTCAATTAGTTGAACAATTAGATATCGATCCAACCAACTTTCCGCCCCAAGCTAGAGTATTACTGCTCAGTGCTACCAACCAAACACCCCAAGAACGCTTTAGTTTACGGTGGTTTCTGCCCTATTTGTCAAAGCACCGTCGAGTGTTAATAGAGGTCTTTATCGCTTCCTTTTTCGTACAGTTGGCAGCGTTAGCAAATCCTCTAGTGGTTCAGTTGATTATCGACAAAGTTATCACTCAAAATAGTATTGGTACTCTACATATTTTGGGTATTTTACTATTAGTTGTCGGTCTATTTGAAGCAGTACTAACTACCTTGAGAACCTACTTATTTGTCGATACCACTAACCGGATCGATATGGGTTTAGGGTCGCAAATTATCGATCACTTGTTACGTTTACCACTGCGCTATTTTGAACGCCGACCGGTGGGTGAACTTTCCACTCGCATCAACGAATTAGAAAATATTCGCCAATTCTTGACTGGTACTGCCTTAACAGTAGGTTTAGATGCTCTGTTCTCGGTGGTTTATATCGGTGTAATGCTGATTTACAGTTGGCAACTCACCTTGGTAGGCTTAAGCACAATTCCGATTTTTATCTTCATCACCTTAATTGCTTCTCCCACCATTAGTAGACAGTTACGTGCCAAAGCCGAACGCAACGCCGAAACTCAATCTTATTTAGTAGAGGTGATGTCAGGAATTCAAACCGTAAAAGCGCAAAATATTGAATTGCGATCGCGCTTTTCTTGGCAAGAGCGTTATGCTCGGTTTGTCGCTGCCGGTTTTAAAACGGTTGTGACTTCCACCCTCGCTAACTCCACCAGTAACTTTCTCAACAAACTTAGCAGCTTACTGGTTTTGTGGGTAGGAGCTTATCTAGTACTCCAAGGAGAATTAACTTTAGGCGAATTAATTGCCTTTAGAATTATATCCGGTTACGTCACCAGCCCAATATTGCGTTTAGCTCAACTCTGGCAAAGCTTCCAAGAAACAGCCTTATCTCTAGAACGTTTAAGCGATATTGTCGATACACCACAAGAAGGAGAAACAGATCGCTACAATATCCCCTTACCTGCCATTAAGGGAGCAGTGAAATATGAAAATGTTTCCTTCCGCTTTGGGACGAGTGGGCCTCTGCAACTTTCCAACGTCAACCTTGAATTTGAGCCAGGGAAATTTATCGGCATCGTCGGGCAAAGTGGATCTGGTAAAAGTACGATGATGAAGTTATTGCTGAGACTTTACGAAACTGAGTCCGGCAGAATTTTGATTGATGGTTATGACATTGCCAAAGTCGAACTTTATTCACTGCGACGACAAATTGGCGTAGTTCCCCAAGAAACATTGCTGTTTGACGGTAGCGTTCAAGAAAATATTGCTCTGACGAATCCCGATGCGACAACCGAAGAAATTATCGAAGCGGCTCAGGTTGCGTGCGCCCACGAGTTTATAATGAACTTACCCAACGGCTACAACACACGGGTGGGAGAACGGGGTTCTGCACTTTCAGGTGGACAAAGACAAAGAATTGCGATCGCTCGTTCTGTTTTACAACGACCAAAATTATTAGTTTTAGATGAAGCTACTAGCGCCCTAGACTATCCTACAGAACGGCAAATATGTCTGAATTTAGCCAAAGCATTTAAGGGTGATACAGTGTTTTTTATTACCCACCGACTAAACACCGTCAGCAATGCAGACATGATTGTTGTGATGGATAATAGCAGGGTTATAGAAAAGGGTAGCCATCAAGAATTAATGGCTACTAAGGGTCATTATTATTATCTGTATCAACAACAAGAAGTGAACTTGTAGTTAGTCATTTTTGACCGCATAGCATTACAAAATTTAAACAGTATCCACCCGGCAAAAAATCCAAAATCCAAAATCCAAAACCCAAAATCGTTATGACTCAACTTAATGGGAATCACCACAACGGCAATCATAAAAACGGTAATCAGAAAAATGGAGTCAAGCAAGATTCACCAGTACTTACAAAACAACAGAAAGCTGCTCAGGAGTCTTTAATTAACTCAAGTAGCCAGGAATTTGAGCAAGCAATTGTTTTGCGCCAATCTCCAGTTTGGTCGCGGACAATCATGATTACTCTTATGGCATTAGCCTGTTTTGGACTTGCTTGGGCTTATTTTGCAAAGATTGAGCAAGTAGTACCAGCAACAGGTCAATTAAAGCCACAAGGAACAGTCAAAGATGTTCAGGCTCCTATTAGTGGAGTGGTCAAAACAGTTAATGTTAAAGATGGACAAGAAGTAAAGCCAGGAGATTTGTTGCTGACTTTTGATTCTATAGCCACTGTTGCCGAATTAAATTCTTTGAATAAAATTCGTGTTGCATTAATGAAAGAAAACCAGATTTATCGCCGCTTGATGGGTGCAAGTACCGCCACGGGATCTGAACTATTATATTTACGCGGTAATTTGCCACAAGAAACTGCTTTTCTGCTGAAAAGTCGGGTAGCGTTAGTAGCAGAAAATGATTTATTACGGACTCAATTAAAAAATTCTGGTCAAGATTCTACTCTAGGAATTGATGAGCAACAACGTCTACAAGTTGCCAAAAAAGAACTAGATTCTCGCTCTGCTGCGGCGCAATTGGAAGTAGAGAAAATCAAAAAACAACTAGCTCAAAATAAATTTAAGCTTGAAGATAGTAAAGCAAGTTTAGCTATTCAGCAGGGTATTTTAGAAAAGCTGAAAATATTGGCAGAAGAAGGTGGTATTTCTCAACTTCAGTATCTCAACCAACAACAAGAAGTCCAAAACCGCACCGCAGAAGTAGCACAGCTAGGCGAAGAAGAAAAACGCCTCCAGTTTGATATAGAAAAAGGACGACAAGAGTTAAGCAATACCGTTGCTGTTTCTGACAAAAACATCTTGGATAAAATAGCTGATAACAAGCAGCGCATTGCCTCAATTGATAGCCAATTCATGAAAAATATCCTCGATAACGAGCAGCGTTTGGCAGATGTCAATAGTAAAATCTCTCAAACACAGCTAGACGTTAAATATCAAGAACTCCGTGCGCCTGTAGCTGGAACAGTTTTCGATTTGCAAGCTAAAAACCCTGGATTTGTAGCGAATCCGACTACAAAAATGCTGCAAATTGTCCCAAAGGAAAACTATATAGCTGAAGTTTTCATCACTAACAAAGATATCGGTTTTGTGCGAAAAGGTATGAAGGTAGATGTGAGAATTGATTCCTTTCCTTACAGCGAATTTGGCGATATCAAAGGGGAAGTAACTGGCATAGGATCAGACGCATTACCGCCAGATCAAACACATCAGTTTTATAGATTTCCAGCAAAAGTTTCATTGGATAAACAATCGTTAATGATTCGGGGTAAAAACGTCACTTTGCAATCAGGTATGTCCATCAGCGCCAACATAAAAGTACGCGAAGAACGGACTGTGCTTAGTTTATTCACTGAGTTGTTTACCAAACAAATTGATACTCTTAAAGAGGTACGTTGAAATAATTCGTAATTCGTAATTCGTAATTCGTAATGGAGCGATCGCAGGTGTTAAGATCCCCGACTTCTTTAAGAAGTCGGGGATCTCGAAACCCCGCAAAATTAATGGGACAGACCACTAAGCTAATGTGGCTACCTTCTCTAACAAGCCCTGAAACAGCCTTAAACCATCGCTATTCCCCAGCATTGTGTCAGATGCCCTTTCTGGGTGCGGCATCATCCCTAAGACATTGCCCTGACGATTGCAAATCCCAGCAATGTTGTTTAGTGAACCGTTGGGATTCTTGCCTTCATAACGAAACACGACTTGCCCGTTATTTTCAAGTTCTGCGAGAGTGCCTTCATCAGCGTAGAATCGCCCCTCTCCGTGGGCAATGGGCAAAGTGATAACTTCACTATCGGTATAAGCTTGCGTCCATAAGAGATTGGTACGCTCAACTTTCAGGGGGACGCGATCGCAAATAAAATGCAAATCCCGATTTCTGGTTAACATCCCTGGCAAAAGTCCAGCTTCAGTTAATACCTGAAAACCGTTGCAAATACCGATGACAAGCTTACCCTTTTGAGAATGTTCGACAACCTGCTGCATCACAGGTGAAAAACGTGCGATCGCACCGCAGCGCAGATAATCCCCGTAACTAAAGCCACCGGGAATAATCACGACATCCAAATCAGCAATGTCTGTTTCTTGATGCCAAACCATGCGAGTCGGTTGTGAAAGCAAATCTCTGGTTACATAAGCAACATCGCGATCGCAATTAGAACCTGGAAAAACAACAACACCAAATTTCATGATTGGGGAATTGGGAATTGGGAATTGGGAATTGGGAATGGGGAATGGGGAATTGGGAATGGGGAATGGGGAATGGGGAATGGGAATTGTTATCTTCACCTTGCCTAATGCCCAGTCCCCAGTCCTTAAAAGACTCCTGTTTGGGTTTCGACCTCAATTAACTCAAAGCGGTAATTTTCAATTACGGGATTTGATAGCATTTGGTCACAAATGCGTTCTAGGTCTTGACGAGCTTTCTTTTCCTCAGTCGTGGTGATGGTGAGTTCAATGTACTTGCCAATCCGCACATGGTCAACGTTATCGTATCCCAGTTGCTGAAGACCGGATTGTACAGCCACACCAGCAGGGTCTAAGACTGAAGGACGAAGTGTAACAAAAATTTTGGCTAGATACTTGGTTTGCACGGCTTTTGCTGAATGCTGCGATCGCTATACTATAACTTTCTGTTCCAACTGAGTGAAAATAAGATTACGAAGCGGTTAAAGTTAATTGAGCAATTAACCCATCTAACAGCTTCAACTACAGTGACATATTTAAAGAATTGTCTATGAGAGCTATACGCACCCGCAGTCAAGAGCGTATTTTCAACTTACTGAAAACCATCAAAAAAGGTATTTCAGCCCAGGATATTTACGTGGAACTACGTAATACAAATCAGAGTATGGGTTTAGCAACAGTTTACCGCTCTTTAGAAGCCTTAAAACTCGAAGGCATGGTACAAGTGCGGAATTTAGCTAATGGTGAAGCCCTCTATAGTCTAGCGCAGCAAGACAAACATCACCTTACTTGCTTGCAATGCGGTGTCTCAATTCCGATTAATCAATGCCCAGTTCATGACCTAGAAGACCAGTTAGAATCAAGCCATAAGTTTAAAGTTTTTTACCACACCCTAGAGTTTTTTGGGTTGTGCAGTCAATGCCAGGTAAATCAAGCTACTAGTATTGGTCAATAGTCATACCAATTTTATGTGATGTTGCACTTTATTCTTCCACAGACTAAACCCCGTGGCTACCAGAACGTAGAAGCAAATCGGCTTCCCGCAGGGTAGCCCGCTTAGACAGCTAATGATGTGAATTTTCATCAATAAATGGTGTGAGCAGGAAATTTTTTTGCTCTTCAAGCTTAACTACAGGAGTAATGCAGTGTTGAGAATTAGCGTTGAAGAAGCAGCTATGAATTTAAAATCTCTTTTGGAACGAGTAGCTAGGGGAGAAGAAGTAATTTTGCTAGAGCAAGATAAAGCTGTTGCTCGTTTAGTTCCTCCGCTACAAAAAGAAGAACAATTAGCAAGTATAAAGCAATTTCGTGATTCCCTTGCAATTAAAGGTGAGTCATTGAGTGCAACTGTCATAAATACACGTACAGAGGAACATCGTTGATTTATATAGATACAAGCGTCATTGCTCCTTTGTATTGGACAGAAGCTTTGAGCGATGCAGTTGAACAATTACTACTCAATGAAGCTGAAGTGGGTTTGAGTCAGTTGGTTGAGGTTGAACTCGTTTCTGCGTTATCGCGTCGAGTCAGAATGCAAGAAATATCTCAGCAAGATGCAATAGCTATTGTAGAAAGGTTTCAATCAGATTTGGATAGTGGATTTTATACTCAAATTGCGGTGGAAACGGTTCACTATAATTTAGCGCGTGAGTGGATTAGTCGGTTTGATACACCATTGCGTACACTTGATGCTCTACATTTGACAATTGCATTTCAAAATAATATCCAATTGGTAACGGCTGATGAAGCTTTAGCAACAAGTGCTGAAATTTTAGGAGTTGAGGTTTTGTTACTGCGGTAAATCAGCTTTTCTTTACAAATATTTATTTTCTATAATGATTCAGAAGTGGATTAGCGTCAGCTTACTGTTGCTTTATTCAAACAAAAGTTAACCAACTAAATACGTCTGCAACTGTTAATTGCCAATTTTCTAAAACACTCAAAACGGGTAAGATATCTTGCTGTTCTTTTAATTCAGGTAATTTGTTAGGTTCAAAAATCACGATTGACTCATCAGCAGAATCGAGCAACCAACCTAGCTTTGCTCCATTTTGAATAGAAAACGTAATTTTGCGGATAACTCGGTTGGGTGATTGTTCTGGTGAAAGAATTTCGATTATCCAATCTGGGGGAATCTCAAATTTATTGGCAATACTACCTTTTGCATCCAATGGAATTCTTTCCCATTCAAACACAGCAATATATGGTACTATCGAAAGTCCGCTAAAAGTGCAGCGTAGTTCAGTAAAGGCATAAGCTAACTTTTTGGGTTTTGCAACTTGATTTATGGCAGAAGCTAATTCAATTTGTAAAGTGCTATGTTTTCCTTGTGGCATAGTTTTTTGGTGTACTTGCCCATTAAAATACTCGCTTGCGGGTTTTGTCTCTGGTAATTGTAAAAATTCTTCTACACTTATTACTGTGGTTGGCTGAATAGATAATGTCATAATTTACAACTTATTGAAACTGATTTTTGCTACTAATACCTTGGGTTAAGATGCAAATTGCTTCAAATTTTTGGGCTAGTGTTAGGGATAGTAACTATGTTTTTAACTCTTGGGCTGTCACTGGAAACTCTCTAAGATTAACTATATTTTAACGGAGTTTGAAAATTACTATATAAGGTATAAAAGCGAAAAAGGTTGTCAGTAGATAATTGTGATTGTCTCGTTCCCAGTCTCAGACTGGAAACGAGGTTTGAAAAGGGTTTTAAACTTAAGTTGACACTAATGCCACTCCCTACTCCCTATTTTTAGCTAGGGCGGTTATTTTCTAATCCTGGTATTTGCTTAGAAAACAACTCGTTAGAGTCAACTTGACCATTGGAGATCACAGAACGCATACCCTCAAAAGCAGCAGGAATAGTGCGCGGATCTATAAATAAGACCTTGCTGCTATCGCTTCTACCAATTGTCGCGCCCATATCCAAATAGCCCAAGGCGAACAGAACTTCAACTGCTTTATTAGCATTGGGATTCGTCTGGAGCTTTTGTGCAATAATATCTGCTGATTCTGCGATCGCCTGCGCTTTCAAAACCTGCTGCTGACGTTCAGCTTGAGCCTTCAAAACGATCGCCTTTTGTTCAGCTTCCGCTTGCAGAACTGTCGATTTTTGCCGAGCTTCGGCATCCAATATCTGCGCCTCCGCCTTACCTCTAGCACTATTAACAGCAGCTTCGCGTTCGCCCTCAGAATTCAAAATTGCTGCCCGTTTGCGTCGTTCTGCCGACATTTGCAATTCCATCGATTCCCGCACCGCCTGAGATGGGACAATATCTCGCAGTTCTACCCGCGTCACTTTCACACCCCAAGGATCTGTAGCAATATCCAATTCCCTTAACAGCAGTTCATTGATTTGGGAACGCGCGGTAAAGGTTTGATCCAACTCCAATTGTCCCATCTCGGAGCGAATTTGAGTCAGCACCATGTTTACCATTGCCGCTTGGAGATTTTCTACCTTATACCAGGCTTTTTCCATATCCACGATGCGCCAATAAAACACCGCATCTACTTCAATACCAACGTTGTCGCGGGTGATGCATTTTTGGGGAGGAATATCTAAGACTTTTTCCCGGATGGTTTCTCTGTAAACGATTTTGTCCAAAAAAGGAACTAAAAAATTCATTCCTGGTTCCAGCTTTTTGTTATAGCTACCCAATCTTTCCACCAAAGCTTCATTGCCCTGATTAATGACTTTTACAGATCCCGCGACAGCAGAACCACCAAGGGCTAAAAATACTAGTAAAAAAAATTGCTCCATTGTAAATCTCCTGATTTTTAAGTATTAAATGTAACTCAAAAGAAGAGAAGGACGGAGAACGAGGAGTAAGAGTAGCAGAGGAGGAAGAAATATTAATCCCTGCCCATTCCCCATTCCCCATTCCCCATCCCCCATTCCCAATGACTAATGACTCAATAAATTTTCTGGTATCACAATCAAAGTAGTTCCCTCTCTCCTAACCACATAAACTCTTTGATGGGGTGCTACGGTAAATTTGTCATCGTCACATCGTGCTTGCCAAGAATTTCCCTCATACAATACCCGCCCTGTTTTTCCAGGCGGAATTTCTGTTAAGGTTTCAGCTATGACAGCATCCTGAATTTTCGATTTGTGTCGTCGTGGTTGCAAAAACCGACGAGAAAGCACAATTAGGAATGTGGAAAGTAATAGCCAAACCACAACTTGCAACCATACATTTCCCAAACCCACTCCAGACAGCAGCGCCACCACGAAAGCGCTAATTCCCATCATGAAAGCGACAAACGCCGATGGTAAAAACAGTTCCATTAAACACAGAACCGCTCCTGCCAGAAGCCAGATTAAGGTAAAACTTGGCATAGCGCCATCCTAAACTCTACATTGACGTAAATGCATTTCTACGATTAGATACAGCCAGACGTAAGTTATTTACAGAAAGCAAAACTTGGTATTTATACCAATAATTTTGATTAATTTCAGTAACTAGGTGTAGCTAGCGGTACATCAATCCAGTCTATTCTAGCCCTCAAGCCATTGCCAGCTAAAATTAATCGAAGTTCATGAGTTGATTGTTTTTTTTATTTATATTTTTATGATTTCTACTCAAGTGATAATTTATTGTATAAATCCAAACTGTCATAGCCCCATTAATCCGATGGGAGATAGTATTTGTGCTAGTTGTCAAACTCCTTTAGTTCACCGCTATCTTTGGGCTACTGGCTCATCTGCTGCTCAAATCCCACCAGGCACAAAGGTAGCAGACAGGTATGAGGTAATTAGTTCTCAGATTTGGCTGGATACTCAACCAAGACTGCTGCCAGATGTCCCTGAAGAATTGCCAAAGGAAGTAATTCCTTACCTACACTTATATCAAGAACGATTACATCTGCCCCAGGCTTATGGCTTTGCTAGTGATGGTGAAAAAGAGACAAATGATATCCTTTTATTAGAAAATGTACCGATAGATGAGACAGGAAATATTTATCCAACTATTGTTGAGGCATGGGAGCAAGCAACGGCGGTACGACAAGTTTATTGGCTGTGGCAAATTCTCCAACTTTGGAAACCTTTATCAGAATTAGGACTTAGCCGCAGTTTACTGGTAGCAGACAACTTGAGAGTTCAAGGTTGGTGTGTGCGACTGTTGGAACTCTACCAGACACCAGAAGAGAAAACGCTGAGTTTACAAAATCTAGGAGAGTGTTGGCAGTTTTGGGTAGCTACCGCAAAGACATCTGTAGCTAAAGCGTTACAAAACATAGTCCAGGAGATGTGTGAAACTGAAGTTGAGTTTGATGATATTGCTACTCAACTCAATGGTTTATTACTAGCATCTGCGGCAGAATTGCCATTAGTTTTGAAGGTGGCAGGCTCTACAGATATTGGCCCAATCATGGCGCAAAATGAAGATGCTTGCTATCCAAATACTTGGAGTGAGATAGATGAACCTTTATTGCATCACTTATCAATTGTTTGCGACGGCATTGGTGGACACGAAGGCGGCGAGGTTGCGAGTAAGTTGGCAGTGCAGTCTGTAAAGTTGCAAATTCGCGCCTTACTAGCAGAGGTAATAGAACAGAGTGTATTTGTATCACCAGAGTTGTTGCAAGAACAACTAGAAGCAAGCTTGCGGGTAGTAAATAATGTGATTTGTGCCCGCAATAACGAACAAAAACGCCAAGGCAAAGAACGGATGGCTACAACCATTGTCATGGCGTTGCAAATTCCCCAACGAGTGCAGACAAGTACTGGATGGCAATCAAATAATACCCATGAGCTTTACTTGGCTAATGTTGGCGATAGCCGTGCTTATTGGATTACTCGCAATTATTGCCAGCTACTCACAGTAGATGATGATGTGGCAACGCGAGAAGTCCGTTTTGCTAAAAGTTTATATCGAAAAGCATTGATCAGAACAGATGCTACTGCCTTAACTCAAGCATTGGGGACAAGAAATGCAGAATCTTTGCGTCTTAGGGTTCAGCGATTTATTGTGGAAGAAGACGGTATATTGCTGCTCTGTTCTGATGGCTTAAGTGATAATAACCGGGTAGAACAATATTGGCAGGATTATGCAATACCCGTGTTAACAGGCCAGATGACAGTTGAAAATGCTGTTCGCAACTGGATTAACTTAGCAAACGAAAAAAATGGGCGTGATAATACATCGGTTGTTCTCACTTATTGGCGTGTCTCCCCAGAATACTTATTACCCGTGACTCCGACGTTGCCAGAAGAGATTATAGAAGCAGGAATACAAGAAGAACCAGAACAAGAAGAACCAGAACAAGCAGAGGAACAAGAGGAATTAATTCCTCTCACAGAAAGTTCCCAAACTTTGCTAGATTTGGATTTAGATTTGGATTTAGATATTTCTGAAGAACCATTTATCAGCCCAGAAATTCCCCAAACCTTAATTACAAAACCTAATCTGAGTAAACGTTTGGTGAAGCTGGGGGGAGTGTTAGCATTGCTGGTGGGCGGTGCAACTTTAGGATTATTTGCTTGGTTGCAAATTAATCCTCAAGGATTCCAGCAAATGTGTCGTCAACTTCCTCAAAAAGCGCAACAATTGTGTCCACCAGGAAAATAAGAAATGAGGAATAATAAGGTATAGGTGACATTGGTTATTTGTTGCCCACCCATCTAAAAACTGATTAAAATTAAATATCGCTCAGGGGTGGGACTGGTATGCTTACTTCGCACTAATATTACATTATCTAGGGTATGTATTATTATGTGCATCTTCCTACAGAATTGGTATAAGCAGGTTACTTCTCTTGAAATTTACTTAACAAAGGTGATAAAAGATGAGCCGGATAAATCCTTATACACTGCAATTGCAGATTACCCGAATGTTTGAGCAAGGTCAATCATTTTTTGCCACAACTAAGGTACAAGAATGGTTGAAGGAACGCAAGCACAATCCAGAAGATTATGACATTCTTTTCCATAAAAAACCCGCACCTCCTGGTTCAAAAGAAGTGATGGTAGTGGAAATTGAATTACGCCGTAAAGATGGGCAACCTGTAGATCCTTGGTTGCAAGAACAAGCAAATCTACACGCCTGATATCAGCAAATAATAATTTTCAATCATCATTTTTATTATCTTGACAGAGTTTATAACAATAAAGATAGCGTTCCCAATTGTGGAACGCTATCTTTATTGTATTTGGATTAATCATAAATACTTTTTTATGTTAAGTAGATAAACAAAATTAATTACACAATGTCATTGCGAATGCAGCGAAGCGAAATGAAGCAATCGCAAGGGCTGGGATTGCTATCTCTACGAGACGCTCCGCGAACGCTTCGCTCGCAATGACTGTAATTAATTTTGCGTGGTTACTTATGAACATTAAATCTCAATCAGCAGTGGGTTTTTGCCTTTTGGTTTATTTTGAAATTTAAATTTTGATATCTAATTTTTATATCTATTGATAGAGTAGCCTATCTGTGAATTATTCCAAGACATATAAATAAATTATACTTCTATCTCTGTACTATCTCTTGAGGAGCTTGCTATAAATATCTATCTATGCATATTAGTCGAAATCACCCAATCAGGTGAATCAAGTGGGTGAGGTATAAGAAACACAAAGTATCGTATCTTAAGGCTGTAAGGAAATGGTTGCTTGGCACACCAATTTATAGCTTTAAAAATTAGGAAATGGATGATGACTGTAAACCAAATTATTGGAGATTCACAAAATCAGATTACTGCTAACTTTGCTAAACGTTTCTTTGCCTGGATGATGGCTCAAAGTAGCAGCACAGATAATAAAGTTATGAGCGATGTCTACGACGGGCTACGCCTACGCAAACATTCTCTTTTTGCAAATCTCCAAGGTACAGTGTTAGAAATCGTCCCTAACCTACCGTACTACCATAAAGATATTCACCGGATAGGAATCGAGCCAAAGCCATATACGCATTCTTATCTCCAAAAACAAGCAGAAAAACTGGGCTTAAAAATCGATCTCAGAATTGTTAATGCTGAATGGCTAGATGCTGAAGATAACAGTATAGATAATGTTGTTAGTACTTTAGTTTTGTGTTCAGTACCGAATATAGATTATACATTACAAGCCGTTTTAAGAGTGCTAAAACCCGGTGGACGCTTTTTATTTATTGAACATATCGCTGCACCTCAAGGAACTTTATTGCGAAAACTACAAAACAAAATTAGTCCTATTTGGAAAGTGATAAGCGATAGTTGTCATCCAGATAGAGAAACTTTGATTGCTTTAGAAAACGCTGGCTTTGCTAGTGTCCATTATGAGAAATTTGATGCACAACTGCCTATTATTAGTCCTCATATTATTGGCGTAGCGACAAAGTGAAATAAATTTTTATTCCATTTGTTCCTTAAAATTTTTTAAATTTGTTTTGAAAGATTCTTTAACCCAATACGGTTTAGTTAAGGCTAAAAACAAAACTGGTGTAGGTTGGGTTGAGAAACGAAACCCAACATTATCAAGGCTTTGTTAGGTAACACTAAAGTTCAACCCAACCTACGATTCTTCTTAACCCAAGCGTATTGTTCTTTAACCAATTGTTTTATTATTAAGCTATATTAATATGCTTTGGTAGCAAGCGCTTCTGTATTAAACTAGTAAATTGATTATTTATTAGTTGTTGATATGCAAAGAAAGCTTGGTTACATTAGCTTTTTAGTTATTATAGGTACTTTAATATTATTTGTTTCTAGTAGTTTAAGACATCTTTTATTTAAATCTAACGCTCTTGATTTAGCTCTTTTTGATCAATGGGTATATTTGATAAGTCAGAATTTACCCCCAATATCTTCTTTTTTCGGATTTCATGTTGTAGGCGATCATGCAGCTTTTATATTATATCCAATAAGCCTACTGTATAAAATACACCCTAGTGAATATTGGTTATTTTTAGTTCAAGCTTTTGGTTTAGCTTTTGGATGTTTACCTATTTATTTATTAAGTTTACAAGCAGGATTATCTATACCTTATTCAAGAGCAATAAGTTTGTCTTATTTACTTTATCCTGCTTTATTTAATAGTAATTTTTTTACTGATTTCCGTCCAGAGAGCATAGCAGTTCCTGCATTATTGTGGGCAATGTGGGCAGCTATAGAGAAATGTACTTATCAATTTTTTTTTGCTATTGGGTTAGTTTTAATTTGTAAGGATAGCTTAAGTTTAACGGTAATAGCTTTTGGTGTTTGGCTACTATTACAACATCGAAGAGTTTATGGATTAGGTTGTATTATAATAGGCCTATCTTGGTATATTTTCACTATTGGTTATTTAACACCTTTGTTGAGAGGCGGACAAGCTGGGGGAGTTGTGTTTTATGCTTCTCTTGGTAGTTCTCCAAAGGAAATAATCATTAATATTCTCAGTAATCCTAATTTAATTTTAGGTAAGTTTTTGTCTCCCAATGCATTATTTTATTATTTTCTCCTTTTATTACCAGTAATTATTGGCTTACATTGGAAGCAGATACTGTTTTTAATACCTGCATTACCTATGTTATTATTAAATATCATTTCTGATTATGCGCCGCAACGAGATTTAGTTCATCATTATTCATTACCAATTTTCCCTTTCATTATTGTATGGTTAATATATTCCATAAAAGAATATCAACAAGAGAATAAGAGGCGCTGGTTAAAACCTAAAATATTAATAATCTCTGCTACTGTTTGTTTTCTAGCATTAGCTAAATACGATTTTTTTATAACACGTTATTTGCCAAATTTACCCAATCTTCCTTCTTTATACACTGCTGTCAGTCTAGTCAAAACTAAGGAAAGTGTTTTGACTACAGTAAATATGGCTCCTCACTTAGCTAAACGCCAAATTATTAAGCTAATTAGTAAAGATCGTCCATCAGAAAAGTATAATGATGTTTTTAAGTATATACTACTAGATTTAATAAATAATAAATCTGAGTTTGTTCCTGATTTAATATATCAACTTAAAAATAATTCTACTTTCAAACTTGTATATGAAGCTGATGACGTTTTTTTGTTTGTCAAGGTATGATATAAAATTGATTATGATTGATCGGCGATCGCTATGGTAACAAGTTATTGTTGCTATCTAAAATTAGTAATTACTTGATAGTCATTCCATCAGCTTGCCGCTTGGCTCGCTAGGTTGCTAAAAAATTCAGAGGTGCAAATCCGTGACAACAGAACAAGCGCCGATAATTATTGCTGAAGATGTTCACAAGTGGTATGGAAAATTCCACGTTCTTCAGGGTGTAAGTTTGAGAGTTAATCGGGGAGAAGTAGTAGTTTTAATGGGGCCATCTGGTTCGGGTAAATCTACCTTTATCCGTACATTTAACGCTTTAGAAGAATATCAAAAAGGAAGAATTGAAATCGATGGCATTACTCTCAGCCATGATTTACGAAATATTGAAACTATTCGCAGAGAGGTGGGAATGGTATTTCAGCAATTTAATTTATTTCCTCATCTGACAGTGCAGCAAAATATCACTTTGGCACCAATTTGGGTTAGGCGATCGCCAAAGCCAAAAGCCGAAGAATTGGCGATGCAATTACTAGAAAGAGTGGGAATTTTAGAACAGGCGCAAAAATATCCAGGACAGTTGTCTGGTGGACAACAGCAACGAGTAGCGATCGCTCGTGCTTTAGCCATGCAACCCAAAATCATGCTGTTTGACGAACCTACCTCAGCTTTAGATCCAGAAATGGTACGAGAAGTTTTAGATGTTATGCGAAATCTCGCCCGTGATGGAATGACAATGGTAGTCGTCACTCACGAAGTTGGATTTGCGCGTGAAGTCGCCGACCGAGTTATTCTCATGGATAGTGGTTCCCTCGTCGAGTCAGCCACCCCAGACACCTTTTTCAGCCACCCCAAAGAAGAAAGAACACGCAAATTTTTGTCACAAATTCTCTAAAACCTCCGCGCTACTCTGCGCTTACCTCCGCGCCCCTTTGCGTTTTACTTCTAACCTTTTGTCCTGACTACATTCTCGTAAAGCACGACTCATTGCTTATAGAGAATTGAAACTTATAAAATATCAAAAAAATGGAATTGCGACACCTGCGCTACTTTATTGCTGTAGCTGAGGAACTGCACTTTAGTAGAGCCGCCGAGCGATTGCACATTGCTCAACCGCCCTTAAGCCAGCAAATTCAGCAACTAGAGGCGCAATTGGGGGTAGAACTGTTTCAGCGTAAAACCAAGCGACAGGTACAGTTAACGGAAGCTGGACAAGTATTTTTGCAAGAAGCTTATCAACTTTTAGCTCAACTGGAAAAGGCAATTGAGCTAACCCAAAAAACAGGAAGAGGTGAAAAGGGACAATTGCGAGTCGGGTTTACCAGTTTAGTAACTTACGATTTGCTTCCTGTAATTTTGCGACGGTTTCGAGAACAATTTCCAGAAGTAGAGTTGATTTTGCAGGAATTAACCACAACTCAGCAAGAGCAAGCGCTACAAGAACGTCGCATCCATGTAGGCTTTGCCCATCCACCGTTAGAAGACAACACACTCAATCAAGAGTGCATTCAGCAAGAAGCTTTAATTGTGGCTATGTTAGAAACTCATCCCTTAGCTGAACAAGAAAAGATTTCAGTGCGATCGCTAGTAAACGAAAACTTTATCATGTTCCCTCGCCATTTGGGCCCCGGACTTTACGACCAAATCGTAAGTTTTTGCCAGCAAGGAAATTTCAGCCCGAAAGTGACTCAAGAAGCGATTCAGATGCAGACAATTATCGGATTGGTTTCGGCGGGAATGGGGATTGCGATCGCACCGTCTTCATTGCAAAATCTTCAAAGGGTTGGTGTAGTTTATCGCGCTGTAGAGGAGAAAACACCATTAGTAGAAACGGCTATAGTGTGGCGGGAAGAAGATATGACACCTGTTTTACAAAAGTTTTTGCAAGTTGTGAGAAGTGTCTAAGGTTAATTGATTAGTTGTCTCCACGCCATGTAAAAATAATTTGTTCATCAGCTTGCCTGAACTCAATATTAAATTTATCAAATACAACTTCTCTTCCTAGAAGTAATTGCTCTCCACCTGTGTTAGTTTGTAACCATGCCACAGTAGCAATAAAACTGTGTTTATCAATTGTCATTTCAACATTACGTAAAACATACTCAACTCTTCCGCCAATAGTTTCTGCTAATAATTTTGATTCTGCATCAGCCAAAGCATAGCCTAAATCTTGACCGACTTTTAAGGAAATTAAACTTAATTCAGCACCAGAGTCTACTAACATTATTGTAGAAACTTCTATATCTCTATGCTTCAGCTTTACATGATAATTTGGTTGCCAATCATGTCGAGCAACTGTACGAAAGCGAACTGGTAGAATTTGGATAGAAGCAGTACGACGTGGAACTAAGTAAATTACAAATGGCTGTTCTGAAGTATCTGCCAATTCTAGAACTTCATGTAAGTTTTCACTATGAGCGATTAAGCCATTAGCATTATAAGCAACATATTGATTTTTATATAAATCTAATAACATTTGGCGATTCTGGTTTAGCCATTTCAGCATTTGCTCACTTTCATCGGGAGATGGTGTTTTATTCATAGATTTTGGTGATAATTTCAGCCATTTTCTACCAGCTTGCCTTTACTTATGATTGTATCTGCGATCGCTCTGCATCTTCTGGTTAAAAAATAGCGATCGCTTTAACTAAAACAATATCCCAGTCTCAATAACCTTTATTGCTCATAATGATATTTGTAAGTCAAAATAATCAATCTTCTTCAATTTCATAAGTTTGTGATTCAAAGACAATTTTTTCATATTCATCTAAATTAACAAAAATTAATTTACCTTTTTCTACATTTTCTAAAGCTTTGAGTAAATATTTTTTGTTAATTTTTGATTTTAGAAGATAGGTAGTTTCGTCTTCTTCAGATAGTGGTTCAACTAGCATAACGACTTGTACAAAATCTTCCGCATCTTTCCCACCCTATTGTAACTGTATCTGAGTGAGATGAATTTGAGCGATCGCTATTGCATAAACTACAACTAAAATTGGGAATACTGAGTAAAGCGTAGGTATTTGCTATGCAGAATCGAAGCGACTACCTCCCAGACATCACGCTGCTGAAATTTTAGCAACTAGGAGAAAATTATGAGTTTACCAGTTACAGTCACCTTTATGCTTGCTGATTGGATTGTCAAAGGGCTAACAAATGGAACTCTTGAACGGGTTGGAGGTGTAATTAGGGAAGTAGGCAGTAAGCGAGTAATTACTTGGTTGAGAGAGGTTAATTCACCTCCTTTTAAAGAAATCTTTCCACCTGGAATTTTGCAGGTAACTAGTGCAGCCAGTATATTAAACCTGGGTGTCTCAGTTATAGGTTTTGTTGTAATAGCACAACGGCTTAAGGAATTAGAACAACGCTTACAACAAGCACAAAAAGTGTTAAATAACATTAATCGTAAAATCGACCTTAGTTTCTATGCAAATTTTCGTGCTGCAATCGAATTAGCAAATAATGCTTTTACAATGACCAAAACTGAGAATCGTAGAAACAGCGCCCTACAAGCTATTAACCGTTTTTTAGAAGCAGAGCATATTTATGCTGAATACACCGATATCGAAATTGAGCAAAAAAGCCAAATTATTGATGAATATCTACTAACTTTATCTTTAGCTTACTTAGCTGAAGCACGTTGCTATTTAGAGTTAGAAGAACATGATACAGCACTTCGCCGCTTTCAAGAAGGAGCAAAAGTTCTCCGTTCACGTATTAAAAAATATATTGACATTGTACTCACTTCTAACCCAGCAGCATACTTACAACCTTGTTACAAAGGTCAGATAGATTTGCGTAGGCTAACACGAATTTACCAGTGGAGTAACCCCAACTTAGATGAAAATGCAGTTTTTGATATGCAACGTGAGAACTTATTTAAAATGGGAGAAGAGTTATATTCTACATATAAATGGGTAGATTCACTCCCACCAGCAGTTTTAACTCGTGATGAAGTTCAAGGAGGTTGGTTTGGCCCAGATCATAAGGATTTAAAACAAGAAGCAGATAAACGTCTTCCTAAAGTTATGGAAGCGGTAGAATCTATGATAGAAACCCATTGCCGTTTTAAATCTTACCAAACAGAATTGCAAGCAATATCCCAATTAGGAATCAGCTTTCATGACTGGCTTAAATTAACTCCGTCTACAGAAGTTAAACCAGACGGTGCAGAATTAATGTATATAATTCCATCCAAACCTTTAGAGTTATAACCTTCCATGTTATAGCGCTAGTTGATAAATAAACACTTGAAGTGGGAATACTGAGTAAAGCGGGAGTATTTATTGCCTAGATGCAAAACTGCTTGTAACTAAATATCCTGCGACGGAAGTCTATCAACTAGGAAAAAATTATGAGTTTACCAGTTCAAATTACCTTTAAACTTGCACCATATATTGCTAAAGGGTTAGCTCAAGGGGTATATGCAGTATGTGGGGGTATAATTGTGGATAAAAAGAATAATATCCTTGGATTTTTAAGAGGAACAACTCCAACCCCTACGAGTTCCTCTAATAATGTACTCAACCTGATTATTTCTGGTGCGAATTTGCTAACTTCAGGAGCAAATATAGCTGTGTCATCTAAGGGATTTAGCAATGTAAACCATCGATTAGATAAGGGTTTTGGTGATGTAAACCAGCAATTAAGTAATATTGAAAATCAAATCCAAGCAATTGGAAAACCTTTACAAATAAGTCCAGAGCTTTTGCAGATAACTACTGCTGCTAGTGTACTTAATCTGGGGGTATCTGTGATGGGTTTTGCTGTTATATCGCAGCGTCTCAATGAGATAGAAAACCAATTAAAACAAGCAGGATAATTGTTAAATAAAATTAATCGCAAAATTGACCTGAGTTTCTATGCTAACTTCCATGCTGGAATCGAATTAGCACTTAATGCCTTTACGATGACTAAAAATGAAAACCGTAGAAGCAGTGCCTTACAAGCTATCAATCGCTTCTTAGAAGCAGAACATATCTACAAAGATTACACAGTTAATGAACTTTCCCAAAAAAGCCCAATTATTGACAAATATATACTGACATTATCTCTAGCCTATATTGCAGAAGCACGTTGTCATTTAGAACTAGAAGAACATGAAACAGCGCTTCGTCGTTTTCAAGAAGGGGGAAAATTTATCAGGTTGCTGCTTCAAAAATATATTGAACTCATGCTTACTTCTAATCCAGCAGCATACTTACATCCTCAGTTTAAAGGTCAGATTGATTTGCATAAACTAACCCAAATTTACCAATGGATTGACCCAAATTTTAATGAGAATAGAGTTTTCGAGATGCAACGCGAGAATATGTTTAAACTAACTCAAAGTCATGATGAATGGCTATCCTCACTTCCATCAGCAATTGTAGATCGTAGTGAAATTCAATGGGGCATATTCGGAGGAAATCCTACACCATTCACAGGGAGATTTGAAAAAGAAGCTTACAAACGTCTTCCCCAAGTATTTGAAGTAATGGAATCTATGATTGAAACCAATCGCCGTTTTGAAGCATATCAAACAGAAGTACAAGCAATATCCCAACTAGGAATCAGTTTTCATGACTGGCTTAAATTAACTCCGTCTACAGAAATTAAACCAGACGGTGCAGAATTAATGTACATTATTCCATCCAAACCTTTAGAGTTACAGCCTTCCATGTGAACTAAGTACAGGATTAAAGATGAATTAATCAAGGTCAATAAAGTCTCTGGGACTAATAATCTGGTTTTGATATTCGGCTAGGGTATTGAGTGATAAAAGGTCTTGATCTCCTGTGATTAAAAATTCTGCATTGGCATCTTTAGCAAGTTCTAAAAATTTGTTGTCATCTGGATCTCTACAGGTGTTTATTTGAGATTTTATTTCTATAAATTGACTGTACTTTTTAACTATGTCCAAAAAATCTTGCCGATCTTCATCTGAGATATATTTATCGAACTTACGTTTGTAAATTCGTGTGTTTAATTCTTGATAAGTTTCATCACTTTGAGCAATTTTAAATTCTTTATAAACTTTATTTAAAGCTTTACGGGCTGTTCCATTAGGACTTAGAGCAGCACTAAGTAAAACATTCGTGTCAATGACAATTAGTTTATGATTCATCGGCAAGTAATTCTTCTAGAGTTTCTTCGGTTAATCCTTTGGCTTGAGCATTTCTGCCGATTCTGTCAAAAACACTAAGTAAATCTTCATCTTTATTATTTGAAGAGGTTTTCTTTATTTCTTGAATAAGTTGTTCTTGTTCTTGTGCGGGAAGTTGTAAGACAAGATTAAGAATTTGCTCGAAGGTTAGGGGGAGTTGATAGGTTTTTTGAGTCATGGTGAGTTCTGGAGTTAGGGAATAGAAACTTGTTAGATTTTTTAATCAGGTTTGAGCCAGTTTTCTACTTTTAAATCACGATTCCTCTATACCTTGGCGAATTGCATTATCCATATCCTCAAGAGTTTTAGGTTTTTCTTGATATTTTAAATAACCTGCTACATCATCTAATTTAGTTTCTGGAAAAAGTTTCTTAGGCTTTAAAAGAATTCCATCACCCATATCAATAACAATAAATTCTTGACCTACTTCCCATTGATGAGCTTCACGCAAAAATTGGGGAATAATTACTTGTCCTTGAGAAGACAATTTTATAATTTCCATTATATTTAAAAGTAAAAAATATCAGACTAATATAAAAATTTTAGCATTTTTGATTATTCCAATTTCTCCTCTTCCTCTGTGTTCTCTGCGCCTCTGTGGTTCGTAAAAAAAAGGACGAACCTCAAAAGTTCGCCCATAACATAGTATTATGCTGTTGCTGAATCCAAACCCAAATTTAAATCTTCGCTTCTTCTCTTACCAACTTATCCCAACCCAAATCTTTCAAATTATTATTCCGACGCAACGGACGAGTCACCAATTCTAACATATCACGCGCATTTGTAAAGCCGTGAATTTGAGCAAAAGTGAACTCCACCGACCATTTTGTATTAATACCGCGTGCTTCCAATGGGTTAGCGTGAGCCATACCGGTAATTACTAAATCTGGTTTCAACTCATAAATCCGTTGAAGTTGATTGTAATTATCCGGCTTCTCTACAATCCTTGGCAGGGGTGAATTCATTTCCTGGCAAGTTTTCTCCAGCAATGCCAACTCAGCAGCTTGATAGCGCTTATCCATGTAGGGAATGCCGATTTCGTGAACAGTCATCCCACAACGGATTAAGAATCTTGCTTGGGAAACTTCCAATAAGTTATCACCCATGAAGAATACAGACTTACCGCGAATCAGTTTTACGTAATCTTCCAAGCCTGCCCAAATTTGTGCTTCCCGTTCATCCAAACCCTTGGGAGTAATACCGAACACCGAGCAGATTTTCTCAATCCAAGCGCGAGTACCATCGGGGCCAATGGGGAAGGGTGCGCCAATGAGTTTACACTTGCGGCGGCGCATTAAGGTGGTAGCTGTGCGGCTGAGGAAGGGGTTGACACCAGCGACATAATACCCTTCTTCCAGCACTGGCAATTCTGTGAAGCGCTTCGCGGGTAGCCAGCCGGAAACTTTGATGCCTTGTTTCTTTAGTTCCAAGGTTAACTGAGTAACTACGGGGTCGGGAAGGGAGCCAAAGAGAACTAAGGGTGGATGATCTACATACTCAGATTCATCTTGGGCGACATCTTCTTTCTTTTTACCGAAGTTGAGCAATTTAGCGATCGCATTACGTTCACTCTTTTCTGTTTCCGCCACCGGAGACTTATCAGGACAACGGTTAGCCATTGCTGCTAACACAGTGTCTTCCCCTTGGGTGAAGGCGTAATCTAGACCATTTGCCCGCGCTACAACGATGGGAATCCCGATTTCCGATTCTAGTTTCGGTGCTAAACCTTCTAAATCTGTTTTGATAATTTCGGTGGTGCAAGTGCCAATCCAGACAATTACACTAGGATTGCGATCGCGTTTAATCTGCAAGCACAACCGCTTTAACTCTTCATAATCACTCAGTTGTGCGGAAATATCGCCCTCTTCCAACTCTGCCATTGCATAGCGGGGTTCAGCAAAAATCATCACCCCCATCGCATTTTGCAGGAAGTAGCCACAAGTTTTTGTCCCAATTACCAAAAAGAAGCTATCTTCAATTTTTTGGTATAACCACGCTACGCAGCTAATTGGACAAAAGGTATGGTAATTTCCAGTTTCACATTCAAAGCTTAAAGCTTCTGGTTGTTGAGCGACAGTCATTTTGGTTTTTTCTCCCCTTGATATTTAATGGCAGGTCAACCAACTTTAGATTTTAGATTGACGATTTTGGATTGAAGGCTGAGACAGCAAAAGTATCCTATGTCTAACGACAATTTCCCTAATTCCTAACCCAAAATCCCAAATCTAAAACTTAAAATTGCGAGGAACGGCAATAATTAAGCGTTGGGGAAGAGACGGGCAATTTCTGATTCATCAAAAACGCCTGCTGGCAGTTCTTCCCCTAAAAAATCGTTATTTTCTTCAGCCTTTTGCAAAGCTGTTTCATCACCCCAGACATCTGATAACACGTCTTTAAACGCATTCTCATCTAGTGAGCTATCTTCAAGCACTTCATCATCCAGCTTTACTTCCATTACAGCTGTTGCATCTGCATCGAAAGCAATTTCCCCAAACTCATCTGCTTCTAAACCGGAGGTTTCGAGAGACTCATCTTTTGAAACGTGTTCGTTGGATAAGGAAATATCGCCAAAGCCATTTTCGGTTTCTTCCAACCCGCTAATTTCCAGGCTTTCATCCTCAGAATCCACCATCGTGAACTCTTCAACTACCGCCACTGCCACAAAGCCATTTGTATGAGAATGTGTCAATGTTTCATCTTCAGGCTTTTCCTCGATGATACTTGCTGCTTCTTCTGCGTATTTCTCTACATCTGGGTTGACGACGAAGCGATTACCGAGAGCTAAATCTGGATCAAAATGTAAATCCAGCACCTCAATTAAGGTATCAGCATCAGGATTAAGTTTGGCAAAGGGCAACATTAACTGCGCTAGCTTTGGCTCTAGGGCGTTAAGAACTCCCAGGATGAGGTAAGAAGGTGGACGCTTCCCGCCATCAGGGGTGTACACTGATTCCACTTCCATGTGCAGGGTAATCCAGTCTCGATTATTCTGGAAAAATTGCAACCACTTTTGCTTTATCGAATCTGTAAAACTGTGAAAGAAAGCCATATTATTGTCCCCCATCCTGAGAACTTGGTGATTTATACAATCATCAAGTCTAGTTCCTCTTCTGAATTAGGAACCTGGGGTTTACCCGGATTTAGATAAAAATCGGATAACAAAGCGAACAACTCCCGATCTGGTGTGTCATTAGGTACAACACCTTCGGGACGCGCCAGAATTTGGTCGGCAATGTTGAGATAGTAGTCGCAAACGTAGTTTAGGGAAGGATCTTGCTCTGCCATTTCAAACAAAGTTTTGCCTTTCACACGGGAAACACGGATATCTTCAATTAGAGGTAAAACTTCCAAAACTGGCATTGGCACAGCTTCTATATATTTTTCAATCAAGTCGCGCTTGGAGGTGCGATTGCCAATCAACCCAGCTAAACGCAGTGGGTGAGTTCGAGCTTTTTCGCGCACTGAAGCAGCAATCCGATTGGCAGCAAATAAAGCATCAAAGCCGTTGTCTGTAACGATCAGGCAGTAATCTGCATAGTTGAGTGGTGCTGCAAAACCACCACAAACTACGTCACCCAGAACGTCAAAAAGAATTACATCGTATTCATCAAAGGCGTTGAGTTCTTTAAGTAATTTTACGGTCTCACCGACTACGTATCCACCACATCCAGCACCCGCAGGTGGGCCACCAGCTTCTACGCAATCCACGCCACCGTAGCCTTTGTAAATCACATCTTCCGGCCAAACATCTTCGTAGTGATAATCCTTTTCTTGGAGGGTGTCGATAATTGTCGGAATCAAAAACCCAGTCAGGGTAAAGGTACTGTCATGTTTGGGGTCGCAACCAATTTGCAGCACTTTCTTGCCACGTTTAGCTAGGGCGACGGATATGTTACAGCTAGTTGTGGATTTACCGATACCACCTTTTCCGTAGACTGCTAGTTTCACTGTTGTTTCCCTCTTATAGCTTCTTATCAAACTTGTGGCTCAAACATTTGCCTTCACCTTTCCTGAGATGGCGATGCGTGAGGTCTGTGAATGTCATTATTGGGCAAATTACCTAGAAAAGAAAGTGGCTCTTAATTTGGAAAACGGTCTTATCCAATGAATTAAACCACAATTGTATATATTTGGGGTTTTATAAGGCTTAAAGACTTTATTAGCTCTAAAAACCATAAATAAACGATTTTTATTATTTATTTTTATAAAAATAGTTACAAAAAACAAAAAACTGAAATTGGCTTTTTTGAATGCTTTTCATAGAATTAGCTGACGATCGGACAACGTGTTTTCAAGGCATTGGAGCGCAGGCGCAAGGGTAAAGAGAGGTATATGCAGCCTGATGCTGGAAATACTAGTGGAATTTGCGTTAGCGTAGCTCACCGAAGGTATCGCAGATAAATTGCCAGTTTTCAGTCGGTAGTCCCAACCATTTAATTGCTGCTTGAGAGTAAGTTACTCTGATTTTGTAAAAAATTATTAATTTATCAAATAAGAAGGTAGCAGCCCAGCCCACTAAGGGGCGTTCCCAGTCAGAAACTAGGAACGAAGGAGCGAGGCAAATCAGGACACCTCAGTTTCGAGTCCGTGGATTTCCTGTAATGTTTGCCAGCCAGCTTGCCACTGGGAGTTATCTTGTAATAATTTGGCATTTATCCAAAAACGAACTTTAGGATCACAAGCAGCAACCATTTCGGCGTAAACCCACTTAGCCTGATTTTTCCGATTGACTACTTGAAAGTGTCGCCAACCATCAACTTTTTGCTGTGCCGTCCACTTAGAACCAACTAGGTAAGGAAATTTTTGTTTTTTAGTCATTTGTTATTAGTCATTTGTCATTTGTCATTGGGAAAACACTTTCTTTATTTCCCATTCCCAACTCCCCATTCCCCATTCCCAGTTTCCAATTCCCCACTCCCAACCTAAGATGTAACTAAATCGCCGTTACGGGTAAACTTTTGGCAATCCAACTCACTATCTTGCTGGACACATAGCGAAAACCATCTGATATGACTCCAGCAGGTATTGATATTGTTGGTAATTTTGCGTTTTTTCTTGGAAAGGCGTTGTCTTACAACTTCATTAGGGCAAAGAATTTCTAACGTACCCGTACCGTCTTCATAATTGACAATGCGAAATAGACACTCTTGCAACATCGCACGGCTGCTGCTGTCGAAGAACCGCTTAAATCGTTGCAGCTTTTCCCCTTCAGTCATTTGGCTGATGGGTTTTATTTTCAAGAAATCTTCATCCTCAAAATCAAAGTCATTATCTTCAAAGTCGTAAGGGTCAATCATTGTCAGCATCCACTATGCGACCTTGAATTATGGTAACTCTGTGTGCAGGCAAGAGGAGAATAGCAGGGGTAAGTTAAAAGAATTTCGTCATCACATCAATTCGATAAATGACTAAGGTTAAGATGAGAGAAGCTTTTGAGAAGTAAGCGGTATGACTTCAGCATCTAATGAAAAAGCAACGATCGCCCGCACGGAAAGAGGACTGACGATCGCAGGTACGCGCATTACCCTATACGATGTGATGGACTATGTGACAGAGCAGTATCCGCCAAAGTTCATTCGTGCCATGCTCAACTTGACAGATCGGCAAGTCAATGATGCTCTGTCTTACATTGAGACGCATCGTCAAGAGGTTGAAGCAGAGTATCAACTCGTTCTCAAGGAAGCTGAAGAACTGCGGCAGTACTACAAAGAACAGAATCGTGAGTTGGTTGAGAAAATTGCCAAAATGCCGCCACCACCAGGACGAGAAGCGGCTTGGGAAAAACTTCAGGCGCAGAAAGCCAGACTTAAAGCCAAACTTGAACCCCAGACATGATTTTTCTCGTCGATCATAATCTTGAGGGACACGCACTGGGAACTACGGGAAAATACCACTTTTACAAGACGTGAACACCGATCTAGGCGATCGCTATCCCCTTCATACAATATCTATTAAGAACAGAAATTATCTTTACTTGGTGTTCTGGTGGTAGCCTGCAACAAGCTGCTGCGCCTTTACGTTCCTGAAAAAGCCTATGCAACCTACTAATCCTAACCAATTTACAGAAAAAGCCTGGGAAGCGATCGCCCATACCCCGGATATTGTTAAACAATATCAACAACAGCAAATTGAAAGTGAACACCTGATGAAAGCGCTGCTAGAACAAGATGGTCTAGCAACTGGGATTCTCACCAAGGCGGGTGTTAACCTGCAAAAACTGCGCGATCGCACCGAACAATTTTTCCAACGTCAGCCAAAAGTATCTGGTACTAGTAGTTCTGTCTACTTAGGACGCAGTTTAGATACACTTCTAGATCGGGCAGATGTGTATCGCAAAGAGTTTCAAGACGAATATATTTCAATTGAACACTTATTGTTGGCTTACGCTAAAGACGACCGTTTTGGCAAAGCTTTATTCCAAGAATTCGGTTTAAACGAAGGCAAGCTAAAAGATATTATTAAACAAGTTCGGGGGAGCCAAAAAGTGACCGATCAAAATCCAGAAGGCAAATACGAAGCACTGGAAAAATACGGGCGTGACCTTACAGAAGCCGCACGTAAAGGTCAACTCGATCCAGTTATTGGGCGAGATGATGAGATTCGTCGAACTGTGCAAATTCTGTCTCGCCGCACCAAGAATAACCCTGTGCTAATTGGTGAACCGGGTGTTGGTAAAACTGCGATCGCTGAAGGATTAGCACAACGCATTATCGCAGGTGATGTACCCCAATCCCTCAAAGACCGCAAGCTGATTTCTTTAGATATGGGTGCTTTGATTGCAGGGGCCAAATTCCGGGGTGAATTTGAAGAACGCCTGAAAGCAGTATTAAAAGAAGTTACTGAATCTGGCGGCAATATTGTTTTATTTATTGATGAAATTCACACCGTTGTCGGCGCTGGTGCAACCCAAGGCGCGATGGATGCTGGTAACTTATTAAAACCGATGTTGGCGCGGGGCGAATTGCGTTGTATTGGGGCGACAACTCTAGATGAATACCGCAAACATATCGAAAAGGATGCCGCACTGGAAAGACGCTTCCAGCAGGTTTATGTCGATCAGCCGAGTGTCGAAGATAGTATTTCGATTTTGCGCGGGTTGAGAGAACGTTATGAAAACCACCACGGAGTGAAGATTTCTGATAGTGCTTTAGTTGCCGCCGCCGTATTGTCGAGTCGATATATTAGCGATCGCTTCCTCCCTGATAAAGCCATTGACTTGGTAGACGAAGCCGCCGCCAGATTAAAAATGGAGATTACCTCCAAACCTGAAGAACTCGACGAAATCGATCGTAAAATTCTGCAATTGGAAATGGAGAAGTTATCGCTGAAAAAGGAAAGTGATGCAGCTTCTCGTGAACGTCTAGAAAAATTGGAAAAAGAAATTGCTGATCTCAAAGAAGAACAAAGAACTCTGAATTCTCAATGGCAATCTGAAAAAGATATCATTGACAAAATTCAGTCCGTTAAAAAAGAGATTGAACGAGTCAACTTAGAGATTCAGCAAGCAGAACGCGATTACGACCTTAATCGCGCTGCGGAGTTGAAATACGGTAATTTAACCAGCTTGCATCGTCAATTAGAAGCAGTAGAAGCTGAATTGGCAAGCGCCCAAAGAAGCGGTAAATCACTATTACGGGAAGAAGTAACAGAAGGTGATATTGCCGAAATTATTTCTAAATGGACAGGGATTCCGATCAGCAAGTTGGTGGAATCGGAGAAAGAAAAACTGCTGCATTTAGAAGATGAACTGCACCGTCGCGTGGTTGGACAAGAAGAAGCAGTCACGGCTGTAGCAGATGCAATTCAGCGATCGCGTGCTGGATTGGCTGATCCTAATCGTCCCATTGCTAGCTTTATTTTCCTTGGGCCGACAGGCGTTGGTAAAACCGAATTAGCGAAAGCGCTGGCGGGGTTTATGTTCGATAGCGAAGATGCGCTGGTGCGAATCGATATGTCTGAGTACATGGAGAAACACGCCGTCTCCCGCTTAATCGGTGCGCCTCCAGGATATGTGGGTTACGAAGAAGGCGGACAACTTACGGAAGCAATTCGCCGCCGTCCTTACTCAGTGATTCTCTTCGACGAAATCGAGAAAGCACACCCCGATGTCTTCAATATCTTCTTGCAAATTCTTGATGATGGTCGCGTCACTGATGCCCAAGGTCATAAGGTGGACTTCAAAAACGCTATTATCATCATGACTAGCAACATCGGTTCCCAGTACATTCTTGATGTCGCTGGAGATAATGCCCACTATGACGAAATGCGCCGTCGAGTCATGGAAGCGATGCGAAATAGCTTCCGTCCAGAATTCTTAAACCGGATTGACGAAATCATCATCTTCCACGGTTTAGATAAGAAGGAATTGCGGCATATTGTACTACTGCAAGTTGAGAGATTGCGCCAAAGATTGAGCGATCGCAAAATATCCCTGAAACTCTCGGATGCTGCACTTGACTTTTTAGCAGAAGTAGGGTATGACCCAGTTTATGGTGCGCGTCCACTGAAGCGGGCGATTCAGCGCGAGTTAGAAACTCAAATTGCCAAAGCTATTTTGCGTGGTGAATTCAACAACGGCAACACCATCTTTGTAGATGTGCAAAATGAGCGTCTTTCCTTTAGCCGCCTACCTGCTGAAGTGTTTACCAGCTAATTAAATTCATTTTAGACTTCACGCAAAGACGCTAAGTTACAGAAAAGCGTCTTTGCGTTTTTTATGAAACTCATTTTCATTCAACTTTTACAGACGAATTTTAAATACATGAAACCTGCTAAGTAGGTAAACATAATTAATTACACAATGTCATTGCGAATGCAGCGAAGCGAAATGAAGCAATCGCAAGGGCTGGGATTGCTTCGCTCGCAATGACTGTAATTAATTTTGCGTAGCTACTTATAAGCAAACGATCAAGAAGTACACCTTATCAAGGCTTTGTTGGGTTTCGTTCCTCAACCCAACCTTGTATCTTAAAAATAGTAGTAGACCGTCCCAAGCGTATTGTCCCTTAATCCCCCCGATGTATTGGCTACGGTGTACACACAAGTCTTTTAGATGTTACTGCGTAACATAAGTACGCATCGCAACTAAGGTGCAAGTCAACACAACTAAGATGCAAGCCGATGCAACTAAGGTGCAAGTCAACGCAACTAAGATGCAAGTCGATGCAACTAAGATGCAAGTCGATGCAACTAAGGTGCAAGTCGATGCAACTAAGGTGCAAGTCGATGCAACTAAGATGCAAGTCGATGCAACTAAGATGCAAGTCAAGAGACTTGTGTACACCGTAGATCATAAGAGCGGGGCAAACCCATCTAAATACTGACGAGCCTGAATCAGAGTGGAATTTAGCAAAACCCTAATCAAATAAGGCTTTCAGGAAATTAAATATTCCGCGATCGCCAATGGTGGGATGTTGCCTAGCTCTGTGAAAAAAATCACCTCTAACTTCAGCTTTCACGTTGGGCTGAATCAGCATACACTGATTTTGGACTAATGAAAGCGCTTCCCCTTATAGAAACGATGAGCGAAAGTAAGATACCAAAGATCCTGGAAACCTTCGAGGCAGAACTGCTGTCGGAGTGGATTCAGGAATTAGCTACTGTCAATATTCGGAGAGGCTTGATTAAAGAAGCCGAGCTAAAGGAAGAGTGCCGGGAATTCCTGAGCCTGTTTCGGCTCGCTGTTGGACAAGGCAAGTTGACTAATATTCAGGCAGGTGCGTGGGAGCAGATGCGGGAGATATTGACCAGCATTTCTCGATCGCGATCGCAAAAAGGCTTCACACCATCGGAAACAGCTACATTCGTTTTTTCGTTCAAGCAACCCCTCTTCAACCGAATGCGTCAGCAATTGCAAGACCCCATTGAGTTGGGTGAAGAGATTTGGCTAGCCACAAACTTACTCGATCAACTGGGATTGCTGACAGTTGAAGTGTATCAAAAGGCGCGGGAAGAGGTGATTTTGCGGCAGCAAGAAGAATTGATGGAGCTGTCTACCCCAGTAATTAAACTCTGGGAGGGAATTTTGGCATTGCCGATTATCGGCACCCTGGATAGTGCCCGTACTCAAATGATGATGGAGTCGTTATTGCAGAAAATTGTTGAAACCGGGTCAGAAGTTGCCATCATAGACATTACCGGGGTTCCCACCGTGGATACTCTCACCGCTCAACATCTGCTTAAGACCGTTACTGCCGCCCGTCTGATGGGAGCGGATTGTATGATCAGTGGCATTCGTCCTCAAATTGCCCAAACGATCGTTTATCTCGGCATTGATTTGGCAGATATAATCACCAAGGCAACCTTAGCCGATGCCTTTCTCATGGCGCTAAAACAGTTGGGAGCGAACATTACCCGCTCTCAACCCAAATAGGTAGGAACCGATGGAACGCATTCCTATACTTAAAATGGGCAATTTGCTGCTGGTGACGATCCAAGTGGATATGCACGATCGCCTTGCCATGATGCTACAGGATGACTTGACCAACCGCATCTCTCAAACTCAGGCTCATGGTGTCTTGATCGATATTTCGGCATTAGATATTGTTGATTCCTTCATTGGTAGGATTTTAGCGAACATTGCCAGAATCTCACGGGTGATGGATGCTCAAACAGTTGTCGTTGGGATGCAGCCTGCCGTGGCAATTACCCTGGTGGAATTGGGGATGTCGCTGACGGGCATTCGCACTGCCCTAAACGTAGAAAAGGGCATGACACTGTTGCGATCGTCACTCAATGAAACCACAAATCAGGTCGCTGCCACCAAATGGCGTGTAGATGACGATGCAGAAGACTGAAACGATTAACATTCAATCTTCTGGTGATGTAGTCTTAGTTCGGCAAGCCGTGCGCCAGGTGGCCGTGGAGATTGGCTTTGGTTTAGTAGACCAAACTAAAATTGTCACCGCCGCCAGTGAGTTAGCCCGTAATACCCTAGACTATGGGGGAGGTGGCACAGTAAAACTAGAAACGCTTCAGGACGGGAGGCGGCGAGGACTGCGGCTGACCTTTGAAGACTGTGGCCCGGGAATTCCCGATATTGATCTGGCGCTGAAGGATGGGTTCACCACGGGTAGCGGATTGGGTATGGGATTGAGCGGTGCTAAACGACTGGCTAACGAGTTTGAGATTCAGTCTGTGGTGGGAGAAGGAACACGGGTAATAATTGTACGATGGAAATAAAATGCCAGAATCTGTCGCCATTACAATTACTGAATCTAGCCAGAGTGGGGAAGCGCGACGGGTAGCGATCGCTTTAGCAACTCGCCTCGGTTTTCAAGAAACGGAACGGGGCAAGGTTGGCATTGTGGTGACAGAGCTTGCGAACAATCTGATTCAGCACGGTCAGGGTGGGGTGTTATTGCTAAGATTGCTCGAACACGATTCAGCCATCGGTATTGAAGTCTTGTCTCTAGACAAAGGACGGGGGATGGTTGATGTGGACGAGTGTTTGCAAGATGGCTTTTCTACAGGTGGAACCTTGGGCAATGGACTGGGTGCAATTTCCCGCCTCTCTGGTTTATTTGAAATTTACTCCATTCGCAACCAAGGGACGGCGCTCCTTGCCCACCTCTGGTCAGACTCGACACCCCACCAGCCGGAAAAAATCTTAGAAATTGGGGCAATCTGTTTACCCAAACGAGGGGAGGATGTTTCGGGAGATACCTGGGCATATCAAGTTGATCGTTGTCGCAGCCTATTGCTAGTAGCCGATGGCTTAGGGCATGGGCCTGCGGCGGCTGATGCGTCCTCAAAAGCCGTAAGAACCTTTCAAGAACACGATCGCTCTCCTCGTGCGATCGTCGAAGCTGCCCACGCCACCTTGCGAAGTACACGAGGAGCGGCACTCGCCATTGCCGAAATTGACTTTGAACAACAGTCTGTCCGCTTTGCCGGAATTGGCAATATCGCTGCCAGCATTTTCTCCTTTAGTGAACGCCACCATCTGATATCTAACAACGGCACAGTCGGACATGAAATCCGCAAAATTCAAGAGTTTAGCTATCCCTGGTATGCCAAGGGACTTTTAATCATGCATTCTGACGGATTAGATACTAAGTGGCAGCTTGATCGCTATCCAGGTTTGAGCCAAAAACATCCCAGCCTAATTGCAGGTGTCTTATACCGAGACTTTCACCGAGAACGGGACGATGTGACGGTGTTAGTGGCTAAGGGAATGGGGAGTTGAGGGAGGGGGCTAATAAGTAATAAGTAATG